>NZ_VPCO01000061.1:0-2180 GCF_013418175.1 Acinetobacter sp. YH12200 | reverse complement strand
ACCGCCATCGTGTCGTGATCGGCAAGGATACGCGCCTGTCGGGCTATATGCTTGAACCCGCGCTCACAGCCGGTTTCACCTCGATGGGCATGGACGTATTCCTTTTTGGCCCGCTGCCGACAACGTAATAGGAAGAATAAACGCCCTTTTCACCCAAGTCCAAATTAATTTGCCGATTCCATAATCAGGGTGTATTACAATTCCATAGAGTTTTTCAATCCAGGTGGTTTAGCTGATAACTTAACGATTGATCAGCTTCTTCGTGAAGATTACTCGCCATGGGCGCGCAATAAAAGGATATCTGCCACGTTCAAAGAAGCGCATTTTATTGAAAAATATGGGTCAGGCATCAAACGAATCCAAGAAGGCTTCGCATCCTATGGTCTGCGTCCCCCTGTCTTTGAAAATTTCCAGCACGGTTTTCGAGTTATTGTCTCATCAAAGCTACTTTTCGAATCTAATGAGGGAGTAAGTGAGGGAGTAAATCTACTATTTAATCAGATAAGAACTAATCCAGGAAAGCGTGCACCATTTTTAGTAAACGAGCTATTAGTTCCTGTCAAGATAGTAGAGCGGTGGCTCAAAATCTTAAGAGATGATCATAAAATCGAGTTTCGAGGAGCTCCTAAAAGTGGAGGATACTGGCTAAAATAGAAATCAATGATACTCTTAAGTGGCACCAATCGAACTCCTATTTTAGCATTTAAAAAAGTATCCTCACATCATTTTATTGAACAATACCTAAGGCTGCTCTGGCGGCATTGATATGATTATCGTCGTTGCACTCTACCGCAAAAGCGCCATATGCTAATGGAGCTGCAGCAGCCCTCTCTATAGATTGTTCGTAGAGCCTATCCCATATCGTTCCGCCTTGTTTAGCATACTCCGTTATCAAACTCTTCAGGCTATCCTCTCCAAAAACCGATACGTGACCAGAAAAGTCCAGTGCAGGATCACCCATATGCGCAGTAGACCAATCTATGATACCAGAGGTCTTACCTTCCTTCGAGGTTAAGACATGCCCTGCATAGAGATCGCCATGGATGAAACAAGTGAATTCAGGCCACAAAGGGTCATTGTCCAACCATCTACGGTATCTGTTTTCCAACGGCTCGCTGATACCTATCTCAGATTTCACCAAGTGGATACGGTCAGCTATTTCGGTCCTCAATTCACTTGGAGTCATTATTTTCAAGTTGCTCTTTCTCACATCGTCAGCTGTAATACGATGTAATTCGGCCAATGATTTTGCCAGAGACTCCACATAAGCTATGCTATCGCGATCTATGTTCCAAGAAACCTCATGTGTTATCGCATCGAATGTCAGAGCAGGCGCATCCTCCAGTAAAGGGTAGGCTATTAGGCGCTCCGATACAATTTTCCAATCAGGGACATTGATCGACAGGTTTCTTTTGGCTAAATCCAATATTCTACTTTCATTTTCGATTTGTTCAAGCATATCGCTTCTTCGAGGTATACGGAGTACCCAGTTCTCACCGTTTACTTCCTTTACAAAGGCAACTCTAAAGTCGATGCCCATCTCATTGACGCTCATCTCTTCCGAAATTCTCAGCCCATGCTCTAGGGCTAATGTTTGCATATCTTCGATTGTCATTTCTATACTGTTTTCTTTTATTAAATTGGTACCAGTTCCCCCGACAGGACATTCTGAATGTCATATACAGGTGTAACACTTTACCCATATTCTTTTCGTATGGATAACACTTCCCATCAGGGAACAAAAATCTGATACATGAATTAATTGTGAGACAGTAGACCTACTGTCGCATTGAAGCCATCTCGGCGACTATTTGATTAGGAAAACCAAGGCTTTGCCATCATAGCCTTATCATAGAAGTATAACATAGTTGTAAAGATAGAAAATTATTTTTTATTCATCCATGATGTTATTATTTTATAATAACATCATCTAAACATGTCCTGTCGCTCTTTTGTGCTGTGATATTTCATACCTATTAACTGCTTTCGTTTGAATTATACGACGTTCTACTCACAATAGGGCAAGGGTTACTCATTCCGTAGGATGCGGTTCACGTATAGGAAGAATAAACGCCCTTTTCACCCAAGTCCAACAGCTTTGGACCGCAGTTGACTCTTTCGACACCCCTGCGATGCAACCCAATCCGGCTGACGGGGAGCCAGCAACGCTGAAAATTTAC
>NZ_VPCO01000060.1:0-2325 GCF_013418175.1 Acinetobacter sp. YH12200 | reverse complement strand
TTGGGACATACGATCGTCAAGGAAATGACCCGGTTAGATAATTGCTATTACATTGATGTGGGTTCATCCTTTACTCAAAAGCTTTGTATAACAAAAATTAAGTGAATATTTTGCAAGACTGAATAGCCACCAAAATTCTAGACACACATAACCATCTTTTGATGGGCCTTTTCATAATCTAATGGAGAACGCTGACCATTGGAACCATGTCTGCGTTTTGAGTTATAGAACATCTCTATATATTCAAAGATATCCGACCTTGCTTCAGTTCTTGTCACATAGATTTTCTTCTTGATCCTCTCTCGCTTTAACAGCTGAAAGAAGCTCTCAGCAACAGCATTATCATGGCAGTTTCCACGCCGGCTCATACTGCTTTCAAGGTTGTGATGCTTGAGAAATGTCTGCCATTCATGACTGGTGTATTGGCTACCTTGATCAGAATGAATCAGGACTTTGTTCTTTGAGCTTCTTCGCCACAAAGCCATCAGTAGAGCATCTAAAACCAGATCTGTTGTGATTCTCGACTTCATAGACCAGCCAACGACTAGCCGTGAGAATAGGTCGATTACTACTGCAAGATACAGCCATCCTTCATGAGTGCGAATATAAGTGATGTCAGTCACCCACAACTGGTTGGGCTGGGTGGGGTTAAACTGTCTGTCTAAAGTATTTCGAGCCACAATCGATGGAGTACTAACATTAGCTCTAGGTTTGCGATAGCCACGCTGTGACTTGAGACCATTCGCCTTCATGAGTCGATGTACTCGATTGATACCGCAACTTTCGCCAACGTCTTTCAAATCACAATGAATCTTGCGATAACCGTAGACTCCGCCAGATTCCAACCAGAACTGTTTAATTAATCCTGAAAGCTGTTGCCGCTTCCTCGCAGTTATACTGGTAGGTTTCTTTAACCAGGCGTAATAACCACTGTGATGAACATCTAACGTTGAACATAAACGACGAACAGACCATATATGTTGGTTGTCCCGAATAAAGGCGTACCTCATTTGGACTGGCTTGCGAAGTACACCGCGGCCTTTTTTAATATGTCCCTTTCTTCAGTGACCCTTTGCAGCTCTTTTTTTAATTTCGCTAATTCTGTAGTTGGATCACTAGATTCTGTTGTCTTGGGCTGCTGTGGATCATAACGTTTGATCCAAGCATACAGACTATGTGTAGTGGTTCCTAAATGTGTAGCAACTTCAGCCACACTATGACCTTTCTCAGTGACTTGTTTTACTGCTTCAATTTTGAATTCTTCAGGGTATCGTTTACTGCTCATAAGCACCTCGTTAATTAGCCATTTTATCTAACTAAAAGGTGTCTACAAAATCGGTGGCTATTCAGTTTCAACGGTGAGTTTCTTTAAAGCTTTACTGAAATTATTCAGGTCAGCTTCTGTTTTTAAGTTCTTAGCAAATTCTTTTGCCAATGCCAGCATTGCTTCATCTTTCATGGTAAACACCTGTGTTGCCCCCCAACAGCGTTGAGGGATAGTTTAAGCGTTTACACAGTTTTATTTACACTCTCCTAAAACCATTTAACAAAATCTATGACTATTTTACTTTCCCTTACCTAATCGTCCTAGTGTATATCTTTTTTTTTGATTAGCTTATTCCTAAATCAAGTGACTTTAGGTAAGTATGATGAACGATATCCAATTTTCAGATTGCGCAAAGGCATGTATGAGCTGTTACCTTACCTGTGCCAGTTGTGCAAATGCCTGTCTAAAAGAAGAAAATCTGGAGATGATGCGAGAATGTATTCAGCGTTGTCTAGATTGTGCAGATATTTGTCAGCTCTGTGCTCGTATGCAGCAAAATGAATCTCCTTTTATGAAAGAAATTTGTGAGCTTTGTGCCAAGGCTTGTGAATACTGTGCAGATGAATGTAGCCAACATGAGCATCAACACTGCCAGCAATGTGCTGATGCTTGCCGTGAATGTGCCGTCGAATGTCGAAAAATGGTTGTCTGATAAATAAAAGAATTAGTTGAGTTTAGGATTTACTCAATGAATAGCCAACGTGTTAGTTGTTAGTGGGTCAAACCACTAACAACGGCACTGTTGCAAATAGGGATCTGAGTCGATGATTTTCCCTTCAAAAAAGCTTAGAGACCGAAAACTCTATTTACTAGCCAAACTTCTCCTAGAATATTACCGTTATAAAATAATGAAGCTTGTCCTTTGCGTAGAGCACGCATGACTTCAATACCTTTAATTGTGGCATAAGCCGTCTTCATAGATTTGAATCCTAATGTGGCCCTGATGATCCGCTTTAGCTTGCCATGATCACATTCAATCACGTTATTTTTATACTTAA
>NZ_VPCO01000059.1:0-2391 GCF_013418175.1 Acinetobacter sp. YH12200 | reverse complement strand
CGACAATAGCAAGAGTGAACCACCTGATCCCTTCCCGAACTCAGAAGTGAAACCTCTTTGCGCTGATGGTAGTGTGGGGTTACCCATGTGAGAGTAAGTCATCGCCAGCTCATTATTCGAAACACCCTCAACTTAACAGTTGGGGGTGTTTTTTTGTGTGCATTGAAAATAATTAAGTTATTATTTAAATCTCAAGCTTTTCAAAAAATGATTGAGATATGCTCAAGTTTAGCTATTAAGATAGTTAGAATAGGACTAAGTGCTAGGTCTTTATTTAATAAATCCTGTGATAGCTTTCTTAGGTGTTACTGGCATGATTTAGATATTAGAATAGAAATTGTTAGAGTAATTGATAAAGATAACCGATTATTTGCTGAGAGCAGTTAGGTATCGTTCAGATATTCATTAGCGAGTGAGTCTTTTCATAACATTTGGTGATTTCAGCGTCGTGGATATTCGTTTTAGTCGTTGGCCTAAAGCAGGTGTGTGGCAGAGAGTCTTTGAAGTGCTGTCACATGACAGTGACAATGAATAGCCATGTTCGACTCCACCATTGTGCTCATCAACACAGCGCTGGGGAAGAAATCAGGCGATCGGACGGAGGAAAGATAACTTAAGCACCAAAATGCGTGCTCATAATGATGTCTTAGGCAATCCAATAAAATTTTATCTTACTGTTGCTGGGCAAGTTCATGATTTAAATAGTGCTGATATATTGCTGGACTTATTATTCAGTCAAACTTAGCCCATAGATAAACCCTAAAAGTCTAAAGATCGAATAATTGTTCCAATCCATAAAATTAATGTTTAAGGCGTGATACCCTCTAAAAATAACGCTATGAGTCAAGGTGATTATAAACCGATATTTTTATAAAGCACGGCATTTGATCGGGAACTTTTTTGCCAAGCTCAAACAGTATCGTGTTATTACCATACGCTATCATAAATTAGTTCAAAACTTTTTGTCAGCAATTTATCTTGCCTCAACAATAATTTAGCTTAATTGATGACGGACCATAGTTTCGTAAATATAAATAGGATAGAGCATTTAAAACCTAAATTTTAATTTTATATGCTGCAATATCAGTGCTAGCTTTTTTGGTTGCGTACAGTAGCTGACCGAGTAAAACTTCTTTGGAAGAAAGAATGACTATAAGCATTGGAAAATTAGGATGTTGAATAGATGCCATAACAGCCTTACCATTATCTGCATCTAGGGTTATGCTCTGGCATCCTATAAAATTAATTTCATTCATAAATGCATGAATCATAGCCAGAATTGAACTACTTACAGCCGCAAGTTTTCCATGATTTTGAACATCCTTTTTATGCACTGACGCAAGTTCAAAACCATCTGAAGAGCAGAGCATAACTAAATTGACTTCGGAAACATCCCTAAGAATAGCTTGTATATATTTTTGTGCAAACTGAATTAAATCCTGAGGTGCGGTACGTTTAGATAGTTCATGTAGTGACATATTAATTTAACTCGAAAAGAACTTCAGCTTGTGTGATTAATGCATCAACTAAAAGGAGAATATCTTCTTTATCGCGAGCATCAATTAAAAATAAAGGGTAATTTATATCTTGTTGGTCTAGCCATTCATGATAGATCGATGAGTTATATTGAGCTTTGCTATCTAAATGAGTAATGCCAATTATAATATTTGAAAGCTTGGCTTTATAATAAGTTAAATATTCATTTAGTTGTTCAATGGGGTTTTCTATAGTGTGATCAATGAGTAGAATCACACCTAGAGCGCCTTCCGTAATAATATCCCAAATAAAGTCAAAGCGTTCTTGTCCTGGTGTGCCATATAAGCCAACAATATTTCCATCTTCTAAAATGAGTTCACCATAATCGATCCCTACAGTTTTTTGTGCTTTTTTATGTGCATTTAAATCGGTATTAATGGCTTCCGTACTTAAAACGTCAATACTGGAAATGGTTTGAATCGCAGTACTTTTACCTGCCCCCATACTTCCAGCGAACACAAGTTTGTATCTTTGTAAAATCATGGATTAAACCTTAAAGCCCTAGCTTTTTTCTTAAACTATTAAAGAACCCACTTAGTCCATTATTTTTAGTTTTATTTTGTTGGGTTAACTTAAATGGGGACATATTTTCTGAAATAGGAATTAAATCTCCTGCTAAATCAGAAACACATAAAAAGAAATTAATATATTTATAACCAATTTTTAAAGAAGACTCTGCATAGCTGATATGGCTGCCCGAGCTAAATACAGTAGATAACTTAAATAAATAGATCTCTTGCGAAAGTTAATTTAAGAGCATCCAATTCACCATTCCAGCAATTAAATTCATTCTTAGACCAAATCGTTTCCGTCTATTTCTATAGCGTTCTGTTAATATCCGAAAATGTTTAAGTT
>NZ_VPCO01000058.1:0-2525 GCF_013418175.1 Acinetobacter sp. YH12200 | reverse complement strand
AGAATAAACGTTCCCGTGCCAAGAAAAGTATGCCGAGCCGTAAAGCTCAGAAAGCTGTTATTGAACAAAGAAATTTAAATCCTGTGCTTGACTCTTGTGGTTAAAAACAGGACATTTTAAATGGTTTTTCGCATAGACATTTTAATTGGTGAATAACACAAAAATGGGAGCCATTAGCTCCCATTTTTACTATATTTTTTTAAGGTCTTAGGCATGTTGTACTGTGAGTTTTAAGCCTAAAGCATTCACTACACGATTAATGGTATCAAAACGTGGTGCTGAATCATGACGTAGGGCTTTGTAGAGTGCCTCACGCCCAATCCCTGCTTCTTTAGCAATTTGAGTCATGCCACGAGCTTTAGCAATAACACCAAGTGCATGGGCTAATTCAGCTGGATCATTATCTTCAAGAACCATATTGAGATACATCACAATGTCTTCTTCAGTTTTGAGTGACTCAGCCATATCAAAACTTGGTAAATCAGCGACTTTAACCATTTTAATCCTCCAATGTTTTCGATAATTTGACTGCACGATCGATGTCTTGTTGTTGAGTCGATTTATCTCCTCCACCAAGCATTACAATCACTACGTCACCATGTTGGATGTAATACATTCTCCATCCAGCACCGAAGAATTCTCTCATTTCCCAAACGCCATCTTGGAGAGGCTTAATGTCTCCCCAATTTCCACGTTGAACCTTATCTAATCTACGATTCAGGCGAATACGGGTCATATTGTCTTTAATGCCATCCAACCATTCATCAAATTCTGGCAGACGTTTAATTTCAATCATGAGGATTCCTTATCTTCTCACTATATTGTATTCGATCGAATACAATATGCAAGTAATCTATACGAACATTCATTAATTTCGTATAACCGCCATTATGTTAAATGGGGCGGATTATTCTCATTAATGATCCCCACTCTATTGTAAACAAGACATTTTTATCTTTTATATTCAATGGCTTATTTTCCTGCTAATTGGTAATACCATGAAAAATACCATGCTCAGAAAAGGCTTAACAATATTTTGAAAAATTGCCTACTGAGCGCTGCCGCACAGCTCCATAGGCCGCTTTCCTGGCTTTGCTTCCAGATGTATGCTCTTCTGCTCCTGCAGCTAATGGATCACCGCAAACAGGTTACTCGCCTGGGGATTCCCTTTCGACCCGAGCATCCGTATGAGACTCATGCTCGATTATTATTATTATACTCTGTACACGACAAATTTCACAGAACCCTTATCCTATCAGGATTCTGCTTTCTTAAAATTGCCAAAATTTCCTTAAACTCTTCTTTTTTCCCAAAACCAATTAAACGCTGAATCGCCATTTGAACATAGTCTAAACCATAGCGAAATAAACTCATTGAGAGTCGTCCATGCTTCTTTATTTTTATCGCTTTTTTTTGATTATGTTGCCATTCACCCGTTAAGTAACACCAACAGAAGCTTATAGCTAACACCGCAATCAATTTTTTCACTCGTCTAGGGTCTGTCAAGCGCGTATTTTCAAGATTAAACCCGCGTCCTTTGAGACAACTGAATAAGGTTTCAATTTCCCAGCGTAATGCATAATCCTGAATAGCATTGGCATTAAACTGAGGAGAAACGACGAGTAAAAGCTCTCCATTTTCTAACTGTAGTGCACTTATATATAGTTTCACCCGACCAACCAAAATCCGTCGTTTACGACATTCAATTTGACCAACTTTAAGATGGCGAAATAAATCACTAATTTTATGATTCTTTCCTAAATGATTGGTGACAATGAAGTTTTTTTAACACGAATGCAGAAGTTGATGTCTTGTTCAATTAACCATGTAAACCACTGCTCACCGATAAACTCTCTGTCTGCGAACACATTCACAATACGGTCTTTACCAAAAATGGCTATAAAGCGTTGAATCAAAGCAATACGCTCTTTCGTATCTGAATTTCCACGTTTATTAAGCAATGTCCAAAGGATAGGTATCGCTATTCCACGATAAACGATTGCGAGCATCAGGATATTAATATTTCGTTTTCCCCATTTCCAATTGGTTCTATCTAAAGTCAGTTGCACTTGGTCGAATGAAAACATATTGAAAATCAACTGAGAAATTTGACGATAATCAAAATACTGACCTGCAAAGAAGCGCTGCATACGTCGATAAAATGATTGTGGTAAACACTTGATGGGCAAGGCTTTAGATGCAGAAGAAAGATTACATGTTTGCTTTAAAATAATCACAAGCATGATGAGCGCAAAGCACTTTAAATGTGACTTGTTCCATTTTAGAGATTTGTTTAAGATAAGATATAACTCATTGAGATGTGTCATAGTATTCGTCGTTAGAAAACAATTATTGTGACATTATTTCAATGAGTTATCTATTTTTGTCGTGTACAGAGATTATTATAGAAGCCCCCATGAATAAATCGCTCATCATTTTCGGCATCGTCAACATAACCTCGGACAGTTTCTCCGATGGAGGCCGGTATCTGGCGCCAGACGCAGCCATTGCGCAGGCGCGTAAGC
>NZ_VPCO01000057.1:0-2750 GCF_013418175.1 Acinetobacter sp. YH12200 | reverse complement strand
ATGAGGATCGTTTCGCATGATTGAACAAGATGGATTGCACGCAGGTTCTCCGGCCGCTTGGGTGGAGAGGCTATTCGGCTATGACTGGGCACAACAGACAATCGGCTGCTCTGATGCCGCCGTGTTCCGGCTGTCAGCGCAGGGGCGCCCGGTTCTTTTTGTCAAGACCGACCTGTCCGGTGCCCTGAATGAACTGCAGGACGAGGCAGCGCGGCTATCGTGGCTGGCCACGACGGGCGTTCCTTGCGCAGCTGTGCTCGACGTTGTCACTGAAGCGGGAAGGGACTGGCTGCTATTGGGCGAAGTGCCGGGGCAGGATCTCCTGTCATCTCACCTTGCTCCTGCCGAGAAAGTATCCATCATGGCTGATGCAATGCGGCGGCTGCATACGCTTGATCCGGCTACCTGCCCATTCGACCACCAAGCGAAACATCGCATCGAGCGAGCACGTACTCGGATGGAAGCCGGTCTTGTCGATCAGGATGATCTGGACGAAGAGCATCAGGGGCTCGCGCCAGCCGAACTGTTCGCCAGGCTCAAGGCGCGCATGCCCGACGGCGAGGATCTCGTCGTGACCCATGGCGATGCCTGCTTGCCGAATATCATGGTGGAAAATGGCCGCTTTTCTGGATTCATCGACTGTGGCCGGCTGGGTGTGGCGGACCGCTATCAGGACATAGCGTTGGCTACCCGTGATATTGCTGAAGAGCTTGGCGGCGAATGGGCTGACCGCTTCCTCGTGCTTTACGGTATCGCCGCTCCCGATTCGCAGCGCATCGCCTTCTATCGCCTTCTTGACGAGTTCTTCTGAGCGGGACTCTGGGGTTCGAAATGACCGACCAAGCGACGCCCAACCTGCCATCACGAGATTTCGATTCCACCGCCGCCTTCTATGAAAGGTTGGGCTTCGGAATCGTTTTCCGGGACGCCGGCTGGATGATCCTCCAGCGCGGGGATCTCATGCTGGAGTTCTTCGCCCACCCCGGGCTCGATCCCCTCGCGAGTTGGTTCAGCTGCTGCCTGAGGCTGGACGACCTCGCGGAGTTCTACCGGCAGTGCAAATCCGTCGGCATCCAGGAAACCAGCAGCGGCTATCCGCGCATCCATGCCCCCGAACTGCAGGAGTGGGGAGGCACGATGGCCGCTTTGGTCGACCCGGACGGGACGCTCCTGCGCCTGATACAGAACGAATTGCTTGCAGGCATCTCATGAGTGTGTCTTCCCGTTTTCCGCCTGAGGTCACTGCGTGGATGGAGCGCTGGCGCCTGCTGCGCGACGGCGAGCTGCTCACCACCCACTCGAGCTGGATACTTCCCGTCCGCCAGGGGGACATGCCGGCGATGCTGAAGGTCGCGCGCATTCCCGATGAAGAGGCCGGTTACCGCCTGTTGACCTGGTGGGACGGGCAGGGCGCCGCCCGAGTCTTCGCCTCGGCGGCGGGCGCTCTGCTCATGGAGCGCGCGTCCGGGGCCGGGGACCTTGCACAGATAGCGTGGTCCGGCCAGGACGACGAGGCTTGCAGGATCCTCTGCGACACCGCCGCTCGTCTGCACGCGCCGCGGTCCGGACCGCCGCCCGATCTCCATCCGCTACAGGAATGGTTCCAGCCGCTTTTCCGGTTGGCCGCTGAGCACGCGGCACTTGCGCCCGCCGCCAGCGTAGCGCGCCAACTTCTGGCGGCGCCGCGCGAGGTGTGCCCGCTCCACGGCGACCTGCACCACGAGAACGTGCTCGACTTCGGCGACCGCGGCTGGCTGGCCATCGACCCGCACGGACTGCTCGGCGAGCGCACCTTCGACTATGCCAACATCTTCACGAATCCCGATCTCAGCGACCCCGGTCGCCCGCTTGCGATCCTGCCGGGCAGGCTGGAGGCTCGACTCAGCATTGTGGTCGCGACGACCGGGTTTGAGCCCGAACGGCTTCTTCGCTGGATCATTGCATGGACGGGCTTGTCGGCAGCCTGGTTCATCGGCGACGGCGACGGCGAGGGCGAGGGCGCTGCGATTGATCTGGCCGTAAACGCCATGGCACGCCGGTTGCTTGACTAGCGCGGTCACCGATCTCACCTGGTCGTCGAGCTAGGTCAGGCCGTGTCGGGCGTGATCCGCTGGAAGTCGTTGCGGGCCACACCCGCCGCCTCGAAGCCCTGCACCAGGCCGGCATCGTGGTGTGCGTGGCCGAGGGACTATGGAAGGTGCCGGACGATCTGCCCGAGCAGGGCCGCCGCTATGACGCCCAGCGTCTTGGTGGCGTGACGGTGGAGCTGAAATCGCACCTGCCCATCGAGCGGCAGGCCCGCGTGATCGGTGCCACCTGGCTTGACCAGCAGTTGATCGACGGTGGCTCGGGCTTGGGCGACCTGGGCTTTAGCAGTGAGGCCAAGTAGGCGATACAGCAGCGCGCGGACTTCCTGGCCGAACAGGGACTGGCCGAGCGGCGCGGGCAGCGCGTGATCCTCACCGGAATCTGCTGGGCAGCAGCGGGCTCGGGAACTGGCGCAGGCCGCGAAGGACATTGCCGCCGATACCGGCCTGGAGCATCGCCCCGTGGCCGACGGCCAGCGCGTTGCCGGCGTCTACCGGCGCCCCGTCATGCTCGCCAGCGGGCGAAATGGGATGCTTGATGACGCCAAGGGGTCCAGCCTCGTGCGGTGGAAGCCCATCGAACAGCGGCTTGGGGAGCAGCTCGCCGCGACGGTGCGCGGTGGCGGCGTGTCTTGGGAGATTGGACGACAGCGTGGGCCGGCC
>NZ_VPCO01000056.1:0-3254 GCF_013418175.1 Acinetobacter sp. YH12200 | reverse complement strand
GGTCATAGTAAAACTCATCTGGAGTCATTTTGTCCAGACTCGAATGAGGTCGTTTCAAATTATAAAATTCAAAATATGCGTTTAATTGCTTCTTCGCATCCAAAACATTGCTGTAGGCTTTGAGATACACCTCTTCATATTTAACGCTCCGCCATAATCGTTCAACCATCACATTATCAACCCATCGACCTTTACCATCCATACTGATTTGAATGCCATTTGATTTCAATACATCAATAAATGCATCACTGGTAAACTGACTGCCTTGGTCTGTATTAAAGACTTCAGGTCGGCCATATTTTTCAATAGCTTCATTTAATGTTTCTATGCAAAATGTAACCTCCATACTAATCGATACTCTATGCGCAAGTACCTTGCGGCTATGCCAATCAATCACAGCACATAAATAAACAAAGCCTTTTGCCATAGGGATATACGTTATATCCGTAGACCACACTTGATTACTGCGCTGAATAGCCAATCCTTTGAGCAGATATGGATATTTACGGTGAGCTTGATTGGCCTGACTTAGATTTGGTTTACGATATAACGCATTAATGCCCATTTTCTTCATTAAAGTACGTGTATGACGTCGTCCTATATGATGTCCTTGACGATTCAATAAATCACGCATCATACGGCTACCTGCAAAAGGGTATTGCATATGTAACTCATCCATACAGCGCATCAGCTTCAGATCTGATTCACTCACAGGTTTTGGGCGATAGTAATAACAACCACGGGAGACTTTCAGCAGCTTAGCTTGCTTAGATACTGAAATCTGAAGTGAGTCATCGATTAACTTTTGTGGTTGAAGCGACCCAGTTTCTTCAACACACCTTCTAAAAAATCAATTTCTAATGCCTGCTCACCGATTTTTGCATGTAGTTTTTTTAGATCGATGGGTGGTTCTGTTGGAGCTTTTGATTGATCGAAAGCTTGCGAGGAAGCTGAAATCAGTTGATTTTTCCAGTCAATAATTTGGTTTTGATGAACATCAAATTCAGCACTCAATTCAGCAAGTGTTTTTTCTGCTTTAATCGCAGCAAGTGCTACCTTAGCTTTAAAGTCATTTGAATGATTTCTTCTTGGTCTACGTGTCATAAAATACTCCATATATTGATGTTTATAACATCATTTGGGGAGCAAAATATCACTTATAAGTGTTGTTCAAATTTCCTGATCCACCTCTGTGGCTCAACCTGCGAAAAGAAACGAGTTGCTACGTAAGTCCGAGAACATGCTTTCCATGGTCTCTGAGCTCGCCTTTGGGACCGACATATCGGTGGAGAGCACCCCGCTTCGTTCGTTCTCGCTCTTGTTCAACAGCTCGCGCGCCGACGACGCGATGACGGGATGAACGCCAGCCTCGCCGAGATGCGGCGTGTCCATCATGGCGCGCAAGGTCGCCTCGACCGGGCGGCGGGGATCGGACAGGAAATTGGCGACGCCCGCCAGCGTCTTGTCCTTCTCCGCATAGAGAACATGCAGGATCGCGCCGACCAGCAGGCTATGGCTGGTCTTTTCCCAATGATTACGCTTGTCGAGGCTGCCTTCGGGATCGACCAGAATATCCGCGATGTTCTGCACGTCGCGGACTTCCCACTCCCCCTGCCGCACCTCCAGCAACGGATTGTAGGCCGACGATCTGGCGTTCGTGGGATCGAACAGCAGGACGCGGCCGTGCTTCGCGCGAAAGCCGGCCGTCAGCGTCCAGTTCTCGCCCTTGATGTCGTGGACGATGCAGCTTCCCGGCCATGTCAGCAGCGTCGGCACCACCAGCCCGACGCCCTTACCGCTGCGGGTCGGCGCGAAGCATAAGACATGCTCGGGACCGTCATGGCGCAGATAGTCTTGCGTATGCCGGCCGAGCACTACGCCATCGGGGCCGAGCAATCCGGCCGCACGGATTTCCTTGTCTTCCGCCCATCGCGCCGATCCGTAGGTGGCGATGTTGCGGGCTTCCCGCGCTCGAATGATCGACATGAGGATGGCGGCGGCGATGGCGATGAAGCCGCCCGATACCGCGATGATGCCGCCCTCGACGAAGATAGCGGGCGCGTAGGCGTCGAAGGAAAACCACCACCAGAAGAAGGCCGGCGGATAATAGACCGGCAGGCCCGCCAGATCGAACCATGGCGCTCCAAGCTGGGGCTGGAAGCCGAGGCGAAAGGCAACCCATTGCGTCGCCGCCCACGTCATCACCAGAACGATGGTGATGACTACGGCGATCTGACCCCAAAGGATTCGGCCTCCGCGCAATGCAGGCTCCAGTCGGCAAAAGAGACGGAGCCGATCAGAGAGTAGGCAAAATCGGGACGGGCAACAGGAAAGAGGATGCCGGAGGGCTGCCGGATACTATCGGCGGCAAATAGGATGGATCGCCTGTGCCGTTATCGTGCCGGTCGAGTGCCATCCAGGAAACGATTGGGCGAATCGCCGTCACGCTTCATTTTGCCTGCGAGGTTGAGTAGATTTTTCAGTGCGGAGTTGCGATTGAACGGCGACCAGACGGCTGTAAAGGCAACCGGCTCCGGTTCATCGAGGAAGGGCAGGAAGACGATGCCGGTCGTCGGCAACAATGACGTTGCCTCGCCGACGATAGTGATGCCGAAGCCTTGTCCGACCATAGATAGCAGCGTGTCGCGCCCCACATCAAAGCGCCGGATCGACGGTGCGGGCCAACGCCCGGCAAGGCGCAGCACGATATGGTCATGGACCTGCGGGCCGGTGCCACCATAGCGAACAATGAAAGTCTCGCCGACCAGATCGGACCAAGTGATTGCGGACTGCCCGGCGAGGCGATGCCCATCCGATAGCACGGCCACCAGCGGTTCGGTCCAGATCGGTCGGGTATGGCAGTCGGGCATCTCGGGCTTGCCCGCGACGAACACCACGTCGAGCTGGTCAGCACGAAGCTGCATCACCGCATCGCGGGCTGTGCCTTCGGTGATCTCAACCTCAATGCCCGTATGTTCTTCCCGATAATGACGGATCAGCTCCGTGAGAAAGCTGCGTGGGATTAAGGCATGGATGCCGATGCGAAGCCGGCCGTATTCTCCTTGAGCTGTCATGCCTGCGGTCTTCACTGCGTGATCGAGTTGATCGACACCCGCCGTGACACGCTCCATGAAGTGCCTGCCTGCGTCTGTTAGCCGAACGCCCCGCGCATGGCGCTCAAATAGCAGGACACCAAGGTTATCCTCCAGCGCTTTCACACGCGCGCTGACGCTCGACTGGCTGATACCAAGTGC
>NZ_VPCO01000055.1:0-4565 GCF_013418175.1 Acinetobacter sp. YH12200 | reverse complement strand
CTGATTGCAATATCAATATGCTTTTGTCTTCTACAAAGCGTACTGTACGAATATCACTGATATTCGGGGCTGCTCAGCCGCAAAGTTTAATCAGACTTTGCACAAAGCCAGTGACCATACGTAAAGATAGACGGAATAAGGATTTAATCATTAAGCAGCATTGGATAGCTGCGTCGGAGTAGGTTTGATTTCGCCCTTGTTTGCCTTTTGATGGAGCATACCATTGCGTAGCAGGATCAAACCAAATGGCAATATTTCCGCGACTCATGAGTGCTCGGTTATATGCGGGCCAATTGGTTGTGCGGTAGATTTTGTGTGTAGGCTTCTTCATTTGAAAATTATATCGCTGAAAAAGCCTTTACAGATAGGTTTGTGCAACAAAGCCCCCATAAACTACTAAATTAAAACCCGCTTAATGTACCTTACTAATTATCTTTTAAAAATGCAGCTCTTCTATCCGACACGGTTTTCCGTATAAATAGCCTTGATAGGTGTGACACCCCATACTCTGCAATAACGCGCGCTGGGCTTCTGTTTCAACACCCTCAGCTATGACTTGCAGTTCCATTGAGTTGGCTAATGTTATAACTGCCTGAGCGATGGCCCTATCATTACTGCTATTGATAATATCTCGAACAAACCCTTGGTCAATTTTCAACTGATTTATAGGCAATTGTTTTAAGTAGGATAAGGATGAATAGCCTGTACCAAAATCATCGATTGAAAAAGTCACGCCGTGCTGCTGCAACTCTTTCATCTTAGCTTTAACATCAGGAATGTTATTTGCGAGCAACGTTTCCGTAATTTCCAGCTTTAGCAACTGTGGATTTGCACCTGAGGTTTTCAATGGATTTAAAACAGTCTGAACAAAATTATCTTTGCTAAATTGAACTACGCTTATGTTAACCGCAATGCTTAGGTGTTGTTTTTCGGATTCTAAAGACCATTTTGCCAGAGTGGCGCAAGCTTCCTCTAGCACCCACTCGCCAATCGGTACAATAAGACCTGTTTCCTCCGCTAATGGGATAAATTGCAGTGGCGACACCATGCCTTTTTCTGGGTGTATCCAGCGTAACAATACCTCAACACCAATACACTGCTTCAGGTGATTGACCTGTTTTTGATAGAAAAGTACAAATTGCTGGCTTTGTATTGCAGAGTATAAGTCGCTAATAATTGCTGCTCTTGAGCTTACTGCAACTTGCATTTGCGGGTCAAAAAACTGCACACCATTTCGGCCAGCATATTTAGCCTTGTACATAGCCATATCAGCTTGCTTTAACAAATCTTCTTTTGACAGATTTTCACTGTTAAAAAGTGTTACACCAATGCTTGCCGAACTATTGTAAGTTAGACCGTCAAGATTATATTCCCTTGTTAAATTACTCACGATTTTTTGTGCAAGTCTCTCAGCCTGGTTCGCTGCTAATGTTGGTTCATGACTTAAATCTGATGCCATAATAACAAACTCATCGCCGCCTAAACGCGCTACGGTATCACCTTGTCTCACTGAGTTGACAAGACGCTCAGCGACCTGACACAACAGCAAATCACCTTTATTATGACCAGCACTATCATTAAGGTTTTTAAAGTTATCTAAATCAAGAAAAAATAATGCTGAGAAGTTCCTTGTACGAACGCTATGATTTATAGCTCCCGTCAATCTGTCCAACAACAGACGTCGATTAGGTAGCAATGTTAATGGGTCATAAAATGCTAACTGGTGAATTTCATTTTCACGTTGTTTACGCTCAGTGATATCCCTGACAACACCGATAAAGTTAACTTCACCAGCCATTTGAACTTCAACTACACCAAGCTCGATTGGAAACATAGAACCATCTTTGCGCAAGGCCTCAAGCTCACGAATACGCCCAGTAATGTCACTGACACCACGTTCTATATAATTTGATAAGTAGCTATCGTGATGCTCTCGATGAGGTGACCCCATCAACATGCTAATATTTTTGCCAAGCGTTTCATCTTCCGTATAGCCGAAGATTTCCTGTGCGGCTTGGTTAAATGTCAGAATTTTACCACGACCATCAATAGTAATAATGCCATCAAGCAACCCTTCAACAACAGCTTCCATCTGCCTTGACTTATCACTAAGCGCTTTTTCTGCAATTATTTGGTCATTGATATCAAAGTGTGTACCCAATAACCATAGAGCTTTGCCATCATATGTCCTTGAAGAAATACGCCCTCTGGTGTTTATCCATTTCCATTCACCATTTTTGTGTTTCATACGAAGATTGGCTTCATATATGGGTATTAGGCCTGACATGTGCTTTTCAAGAATAGTTGCACAATAAGCCAGGTCATCAGGATGCGTTAGCCTTTCCCACGTGTATCTGTTTCCCGGTAATAACTCAGAAAGTGTGTAACCCAGTAATGCGGCCCATTCATCATTGATAATCAACTCGCCTGTTTGAATATTAAAATGCCATGTGCCTATATTGTTAGCGTCTATTACGGCCTTAAGTAAATTCTGACTGTTCCTTATGAGCTCTTCATCCTGTTTCTCTTTTGTAATATCTGTTTCAATTGCAATATAGCCGCTCAAACTACCACTTTCACTAAACAGCGGGTTACAAGCTATTCTCACCCAGTAGGAATTTTGCGCTTTTGAATAATTTACAACATCAACATTAAAGCCGTTCTGTTGAGCAAGCGCATCTCTCATTATTGCAACAGTGGCAGGATCAGTGTCGGGCCTTTGTAATAACTCCCCAGGCTTTTTACCCTGCATTTCTTCAATGCTATATCCTGTAAGAAAGGAGAAGGCTTCATTAATCCATATAATTCGACCTTTGACATCAGTTATTACCACACCATTGGTTGTCTGCCTTGCAACTTCAGAAAGGCGTCTTATTTCTGACTGCGCTTCAACTTGTGCAGAGGTATTACGAATGACCACTAATACTTCATTATCATCAATCTTTTTGTATCGGGCTTCGAACGATTGATTTGACTTTTCAAACGTGTAGTTATGATGAATCACATCGTTGTTACAAAAGGCTTGCTTGAGGCACTCTACGAGTTGATGACCTAGCTCATTGGGTAGTATCTCATGAACGGTACGCCCCAAAATCGCTTGTTGAGGTTTAAGTAAGTCAGGATGCTCTTTGCAAACCAAAAAACGAAAGTTTCGGTCAATAACAAATACCATATCAGGCAGTGTTGCCAGTATTGAGGTTGTTTTTGCCATGCCTTTTAAAAACTGCTCTTGAAGTCGAGCTTGATCTTCTTTGGCAATTTCATACTCAACCATGTCTGCAAATTCGCGCAGTTCTTGCTGCTCTTTTGCTGAAAAGTCTCTGGCCACGGAGTCAATGAGACATAGAGTGCCGATGGGTTGCCCACTTGTCTCTCGCAGCGGTGCACCCGCATAAAAACGAATATGCGGCGCGTGGGTTACTAAAGGATTTGACGAAAAGCGCTCATCTTTTGTTGCATCTGAAACAATTAAAATATCCTCATGCAATATCGCATGGCCACAAAATGAGATATCACGGCCTGTTTCACAAGCGTCAAGACCCACTTTAGATTTAAACCATTGCCGGTCACTATCCACCAAAGAGATAAGGCATATTGGCACTTTAAATACAGACGCTGCTAATCTTGTAATGCGGTCAAAGCGCTTCTCTGCTGGCGTATCCAGCAAATTAGTTCGCTGTAATGCAAGTAAACCAGCAGCTTCATCAACAGGGAATTCAGGTGCGTTCAAAACGTTACTCCAATAATTTGCTGCTTAATCGATTATTATCAATTGTACTGCAAGAATACACTGTTAAATGTTTTAGGCTTTCACTTGAAAGATTACCGCTTAAACCGTACTACCAGTTTATGAAGCTCATCAGCAATCTTGTTCAAATAAATAATCGTCTCTGAAAGCTGCATCGAGCTGTCATTACTTAAATCGGCAAGCGTTGAAATATTTACTATTTGCAGGTTAATGTCTTCAGTAACATGGGCTTGCTCTTCCACTGCTGCAGCCATTTGGGTCGACATAGAAGCGATTTGACCTATGGATTCTGAAATACCGCTTAACATTTTGCCGCTTTCAATAACATTAGAGAGTCCCTCTTCGGCATCAATAATAGCGCCTGCATCAGCGATTTTTACTGCATCACCTGCTCGATGAGTTAACTCGGTGACGATTGAGGTGGGCTGCATGGCACATGCACGTCGTAAATTTCATGAACTGCATGTGACCGGGAAAAGTCAGATCGCTGAACAGGCATTAGTGCTGATTCAGAAACTGTATGCCATAGAAGCAGAACTCAGGAAAAAGACCGATGGTACAGCAGAACATCGCCGCGAATATCGGCAAAAGCATAGTCAACCGGTGATGCAACAACTGTATGAATGGCTCAGCCAACATTATCTGACGGTGCCATCGAGTTCTCCAACTGCCAAGGCGATCAATTACAGCCGGCTTTGTTGCACAAACCTATCTGTAAAGGCTTTTTCAGCGATATAATTTTCAAATGAAGAAGCCTACACACAAAATCTACCGCACAACCAATTGGCCCGCATATAACCGAGCACTCATGAGTCGC
>NZ_VPCO01000054.1:0-4566 GCF_013418175.1 Acinetobacter sp. YH12200 | reverse complement strand
TCTTGAGCTGGTAGCGCACGTTGCCGCCTCGTGTTAACGACAGCCGCTTCTCGGATACCGCCGGGCGGCTGATGTACCGGCACAGCCGTTCGAGCTTCTTGCGTTCATCGGCCCTGGCCGCCACGCCGGCGTGCAGGCTGGACCCGGCTACCTTGCCAATCCCGTCACCGAACGGATCACCACTGGTCGGCAGAGTTTGCAAAGTGAACACCTTTCGCCCCGCCTGTGAACCGACAGCGATACGGTAAGTGATCGAGTGCCCCAGCAGGGGTGTCATCGGGTCGTCATCCACCGCATCCGAGGCCAGATAGCTGTTTTCGACATCCCGTTCCAGCAGGCCTTGCCGTTCCAGATAGCGACCCACCCGGTGGGCGATGGTGTGCGTCAGCTGGGTGAGCTCTGGGCTGGTCGGCGCCTTGACCCAGCGGAAACGCGCTGAGCCGTGGGATTGCTCGACATACACACCGTCGAGAAACAGCATGTGGAAGTGAACATTCAGATTGAGCGCCGATCCAAAACGCTGGATCAGGGTGACCGCGCCCGTCTTGGCCACTTGGTGGGTATGGCCCGCTTTCTTGACCAGGTGCGTGGCAATGACGCGGTAAACGATGCCCAGCACCCACCCCATGATCTCGGGCCGGCTGGCAAACAGGAAACGCAGCTGAAACGGGAAGCTCAACACCCACTGACGCATGGGTTGTTCAGGCAGTACTTCATCAACCAGCAAGGCGGCACTTTCGGCCATCCGCCGCGCCCCACAGCTCGGGCAGAAACCGCGACGCTTACAGCTGAAAGCGACCAGGTGCTCGGCGTGGCAAGACTCGCAGCGAACCCGTAGAAAGCCATGCTCCAGCCGCCCGCATTGGAGAAATTCTTCAAATTCCCGTTGCACATAGCCCGGCAATTCCTTTCCCTGCTCTGCCATAAGCGCAGCGAATGCCGGGTAATACTCGTCAACGATCTGATAGAGAAGGGTTTGCTCGGGTCGGTGGCTCTGGTAACGACCAGTATCCCGATCCCGGCTGGCCGTCCTGGCCGCCACATGAGGCATGTTCCGCGTCCTTGCAATACTGTGTTTACATACAGTCTATCGCTTAGCGGAAAGTTCTTTTACCCTCAGCCGAAATGCCTGCCGTTGCTAGACATTGCCAGCCAGTGCCCGTCACTCCCACTCGATTGTAAACAAGCACACAAAACCCTTTAGTGACAACAATTTGCAAGAACTATCAGGCTCAGTGCCATGAAAAATACCATGACCAGATCATGAGGTTGAACACGGCTTGCGCCGGCAGCGTTCACGCTCCTGGTCGGCGATCTCGCCCGGCTGCAATGCTAGCTCAGCATCGGTCATGCGCTCCAGCACGTCGCGTAGGCGGATGGTGCAAGGAATGGGCGGCAGCTCGAACTCATAGCCGCCGGCGATCATTTCGGCCGCAATCTCCTCGGTGATGAAAAACGGCTCGTCGTCTTGGTTCGGCTTCTTCATGCCCTTTCCTCCTGGCGCTCATCCTGGCCGACAGCGGCCAGGGCATCGGCTTCCGTCAATGCGTCCTCCACGAACGCGCCGTGCTGCTTCGCTTCGGCCTGGCTGACCTCGGCCCATATCCGTTTCACCTGGGCCGCACTGTACCCGGCCAGCTCGGCGGTCTTGTTGATGCTGTAGCCGGACTTGCGCAGCGCGACAACTTGGGCGCGGCGCTTCGGATCAGCACGGCGGCCCTTGTACCGCCCGGCCTGGCGGGCCAACTCAATGCCTTGGCGCTGGCGTTCGCGCCTGTCCTCGTAGTCGTCGCGGGCCATCTGCAAGGCCAGGCGAAAAAGCATGATCTGCACGGCTTCCAGCACGATCTTGGCGACGCCCTGGGCCTCGGCCGCCAGGTCGGATAGATCGACCACGCCAGGGACGGCCAGGCGTGCGCCTTTGGCCTGTATCGAGGCCACCAGGCGCTCGGCCTCGGGCAAAGGTAGGCGGCTGATGCGGTCGATCTTCTCGGCAATGACCACCTCGCCGGGCTGTAGGTCGCCGATCATGCGCAGCAGCTCAGGCCGGTCGGCGCGTGCGCCGGATGCCTTCTCACGGTAGATGCCGGCGACGTAGTAGCCGGCGGCCTTCGCGGCCGTAGTGATCGCCTCTTGGCGTTCCAAGTCCTGCGCGTCGGTGCTGACGCGCAGATAGACCCGCGCCACCATCGGCGCGGCTACTGGCTTCGTCCTGCGCATACTTGCGGGCTCCTTTGGGCATACTCAAATGCACCCATCTTAAACTGGCAGCTAATGTACAAAAGTTGATAGAAGCACACAAGTTCAATTTTGCACTTCTGCCCCACTATTGCAAAACTGCTTGTTAGTAGCCGTTTTTTCTTACTGTTTATAGATTCAATAATTTTTGAAACGAAAAATTGGGACTAAACATTTCGGTTTCGTTTTCTGTCGATTCGTCCTGCGTATCTTTTGCATAAACAAACATTTGTTGTTCGTAGTTTTCGATGGCATTTTCAATACTTGTAAATTCTCCGTTTGTAAGGTTTTCAGACAATATCAAAGCATCCAATAATCCCGTATTTACACCCTGTCCTGCAAAAGGCGACATCAAATGAGCAGCATCGCCAATCATTGTTATGGGTAATGGACGGTTACTTTTCCAATCATTGTTCAAAGGAAATTTCCTTGTGGGCAAGCATTGAAATGTTGATACCGAACGTATTAATTGTTTGTAAACTTCACTCCATTTGGAAAATCTTTTCAATAAAAAATCGGCAACGCTGTTTCTGTCCTGAAAATCTAAGGGAATTTTATTTTTCCATTCATCGGGCGTTTTAAAACTAATTCCTAAATACAATGCACCATTATTATTGGGATTGGCAAACAATAAAATGCCCTGATGTCCCGCCATTAATCGGTTGCCGTTGCATAGCTGAAAAAATCCGGGACAGTTTATTTCCGGTTGAAGAATATCAGCTTGGATGTTGAAAGTACCGGTTTCTTCAACTTGCGTGTCGGTAACAAAGCTCCTTATTTTCGACATTCCACCATTGGCAAGAATAACCAAATCTGCTGTTTCACTCGGTTTATTCTCAAAAGTTAGTGTCCACTTCTTCTTACCAGGTTCAAGCATAACAAGTTTTCTATCCCAAATAACCGTGTCGTTTTCTAAACTATTCAACAAGATAGCCCTTAAGTCATTTCTGTTTATTTCAGGATTGTCAAATCGATTTTCGGGCTTTACATTTTTTGTGGATAAAATATTGCCTTTTTCATCAGCAATATTTACACCCATTGGTAAGGCTAAGTCATAATAAGTTTGTAACAATCCCGCTTTTTTCATTGCTTCCTGACCTGAACCTTTGTGTAGGTCAAGGGTTCCACCAAAAATTCTTGCCTCTCGGTCGTTGTCTCTTTCGTAAACTGAAACGTCTATGCCGTTTTGCTGTAATAATTTTGCCATAGTCAGTCCAACGGGTCCACCACCAATTATTGCAACGTTCTTATCACTAAGTAAATTCATTTGTTTGTCTGTATCTATTCGCATTGTCATTCAAAAATGGCACATAACAAGTGGCTATACGCCAAATGGCGTATATATCCACTATATCTTATTTTGCTAAACCTTTCATTATCAGTGACAAATCCGTTTTCAACCGTTTACCGTTCGTTTCTACTCTCTCAAAAGGATTTATATTCATAGTGCTTTTTGTTAAGTTTTGCTCAAATATACAAATCCTTTCTATATATCTAACAAATCCATCGGACTTTTTAATTGTTCCATTCCCTTGGTGGTAATATGTGTATAAACCTCAGTTGTTTTACTGCTTGAATGACCTAACAACGATTGAATATAACGTAAACTCGTACCATTCTCAAGCAAATGCGTTGCAAAGCTATGTCGTAAGGTATGTACAGTAACTTCCTTTTGAATCTTTGCTTTTAAAACAGCTGCTTTAAAAATGTTTTGAATACTTCGGCTTGAGTATGCGCCACCTTTTTGACCTTCAAATAAATAATCTTTTGGTTTATATTCCATAAAGTATGTTCTTAAAATAATTAATGTTTTCTCAGATAAAATGGTATAACGATCTCTTTTTCCTTTTGACTGTTCTATACGAATTTGCATGCGCTTGGAGTCAATGTCTTTTATTTTCAGGTTTATACATTCAGAAATGCGCAAACCTGCCGAATAAATAGTCATCAGAATAGCCTTGTGTTTCACGTTTTCAATAGCGCGTAGTACCCGAATGGTTTCTTCTTCACTCATCACAACAGGAAGTGTTTTTTCTTTTTTTGGTCTTTCGATGAAATATGTTTTCCGTTGTCCACCCAAAACACGTTCGTAATAAAACTTAATCGCATTGATTGCCTGGTTTTGATAAGATATTGAAACTTTTCGCTCCATAACCAAATGTCGGAGAAATGATTGTATATGTCCTTCATTCAATCGATCGACGTATAGGAAGAATAAACGCCCTTTTCACCCAAGTCCAACAGCTTTGGACCGCAGTTGACTCTTTCGACACCCCTGCGATGCAACCCAATCCGGCTGACGGGGAGCCAGCAACGCTGAAAATTTAC
>NZ_VPCO01000053.1:0-4780 GCF_013418175.1 Acinetobacter sp. YH12200 | reverse complement strand
TCTTGAGCTGGTAGCGCACGTTGCCGCCTCGTGTTAACGACAGCCGCTTCTCGGATACCGCCGGGCGGCTGATGTACCGGCACAGCCGTTCGAGCTTCTTGCGTTCATCGGCCCTGGCCGCCACGCCTGTGGGCGGACAAAATAGTTGGGAACTGGGAGGGGTGGAAATGGAGTTTTTAAGGATTATTTAGGGAAGAGTGACAAAATAGATGGGAACTGGGTGTAGCGTCGTAAGCTAATACGAAAATTAAAAATGACAAAATAGTTTGGAACTAGATTTCACTTATCTGGTTAACTAATCTAGCTAACCTGCCGCTCAGCTTAGTACGATCCTATATCCAACTGATCATAATCCTTTCATCAGTATCCCAAATTAAATCCCCCTCCTAGACTGCCTCACCAACACTTTACAGTGATCCCGTATTTCCGGACAGGTGATTGATTTTTTTCGCTTGTACAGGTGTTAAGCCACAGTTATCTTGATGTGGACATTATGCATTGTAATAGCCCATTAACATGCGCTAAGAGCATAAATTAATATACAGTAACAAGCATTACGAGGTGCTAATGTTTGGAAAGCAGCCTCTTCCAACTACAATAATAAGTTAACTATCCTCCACCCACAAATAATTACAAATGACCCCTTTCCGCTATAACTCCGATCTCACCAGCGGCTCGCTACAAACCCGAGAGTGTCGCATTATTACTGGCTTGTTACTCCAAGAGCTTGATGAAGCTGCCTGGGATAAAGCCATGTATAAGGAAAATGTGCTTCAGAAACGCACGCAATCTACGGTAAGACGTATTTCTTCAGCGCTTAGAAAACGCCTAGAACACCTAAGCTCTGACTTTTGGGCTTTTGCGTTTTTATGTTAGGCATTGTCTGGCAACTGGAGGAAGTGTAATGACCATGAATGGTCACTGTGATTGACAGTATCTTGCTTAAACTTATCTGAACAATGGTAGAACTGGCTCATATTTATCCCCTCTATGATTGTTTATCTTTTTCACCATAAAAAGTATCAGGGGCTACTCAGGGCTACATAAAGATATTTATCTACTTTTACTGATTGATAAGTAGCATCAGTCCATCCGCAGGACTGGTGGTGCCGGCAAAATGCTGACCCAACACATGCGTATAGATTTGCGTGGTCTTAACATCGTTATGCCCTAAGAGTTCTTGCACAGTGCGAATATCACGCCCCGCTTGTAATAGATGCGTAGCAAACGAGTGACGAAATGTATGACAAGTGACACGCTTGCTAACGATGCCTGCTTTTTGTACGGCTGCCTTCAATGCCTTTCGCGCAACGGAGTCATGCAGATGATGGCGGCATAATTTGCCGTTATACGGGTGGTTGCAGAGCGTGCTGGAGGGAAAGACAAACATCCACGCCGCTTGTCGATAAGCAGAAGGGTATTTGTGATCTAAAGCAAAAGGCAGCGATGGCCCTACGCCTTGTAAGTTGTCGTCTTGCTGAATAAGCCGCGCTTGCTCAATGAGTTATTTTATTGCTGGGATTAGGCGCGTGGGCAGTAGGCTGTTTCTGCTTTTCCCACCCTTACCGTCATGCACAGTGATGCAGCCATTATCAAAATCAAAATCTTTAACCCGCAAACGCAAGCATTCATTAATGCGCAAACCTGCACCATACAGCAGCGTAAAAATAACTTGGTTGCGAGTATCCATAACCTGCAAAATGCGTTGCACTTCATTTGCAGAGATAACAGAGGGTAGCCGTCTAGGCTTGCTTGCAGGGATATAATCAATATCGCCCAACGGCTGTTGTAAAAACCTGTTGTACAAAAAAGCTAGGGCATTTAAAGCGATTTTCTGCGTGTTTATGGCTACATGTCTGCTGTTTGCTAAGCTGGATAAAAACAGCCTGACCTCTTCACTGCCCATGGTCTGAGGATGACGTTTTTTGTGAAACAGAATAAAACGCTTAATCCAGTGCAGGTAAGTTTTTTCAGTTTTCAGCGCATAACCTTTTTGTCGCATATCCGTGCGTATAGAATTTAAAAATGGACTGTTAGACATAAAACGCTCCTTGTCTTGCAACTGTCTGCCTATACAGCCTATTCTAGCTGGGATTTAAAAAAGTGCCTGTTTTTTACGCCTAGAGATGCTTGTTTACCGGTAGAGTTTTAATTTAATGCTAAATAAATTAAAATGTTATGAGTTCTTTGGGTGAGATAATGTGCATCGTGCAAGCAGGATAGACGGCATGCACGATTTGTAATAACAGAGTGTCTTGTATTTTTAAAGAAAGTCTATTTAATACAAGTGATTATATTAATTAACGGTAAGCATCAGCGGGTGACAAAACGAGCATGCTTACTAATAAAATGTTAACCTCTGAGGAAGAATTGTGAAACTATCACTAATGGTAGCTATATCGAAGAATGGAGTTATCGGGAATGGCCCTGATATTCCATGGAGTGCCAAAGGTGAACAGCTCCTGTTTAAAGCTATTACCTATAACCAATGGCTGTTGGTTGGACGCAAGACTTTTGAATCAATGGGAGCATTACCCAACCGAAAGTATGCGGTCGTAACACGTTCAAGTTTTACATCTGACAATGAGAACGTATTGATCTTTCCATCAATTAAAGATGCTTTAACCAACCTAAAGAAAATAACGGATCATGTCATTGTTTCAGGTGGTGGGGAGATATACAAAAGCCTGATCGATCAAGTAGATACACTACATATATCTACAATAGACATCGAGCCGGAAGGTGATGTTTACTTTCCTGAAATCCCCAGCAATTTTAGGCCAGTTTTTACCCAAGACTTCGCCTCTAACATAAATTATAGTTACCAAATCTGGCAAAAGGGTTAACAAGTGGCAGCAACGGATTCGCAAACCTGTCACGCCTTTTGTACCAAAAGCCGCGCCAGGTTTGCGATCCGCTGTGCCAGGCGTTAGGCGTCATATGAAGATTTCGGTGATCCCTGAGCAGGTGGCGGAAACATTGGATGCTGAGAACCATTTCATTGTTCGTGAAGTGTTCGATGTGCACCTATCCGACCAAGGCTTTGAACTATCTACCAGAAGTGTGAGCCCCTACCGGAAGGATTACATCTCGGATGATGACTCTGATGAAGACTCTGCTTGCTATGGCGCATTCATCGACCAAGAGCTTGTCGGGAAGATTGAACTCAACTCAACATGGAACGATCTAGCCTCTATCGAACACATTGTTGTGTCGCACACGCACCGAGGCAAAGGAGTCGCGCACAGTCTCATCGAATTTGCGAAAAAGTGGGCACTAAGCAGACAGCTCCTTGGCATACGATTAGAGACACAAACGAACAATGTACCTGCCTGCAATTTGTACGCAAAATGTGGCTTTACTCTCGGCGGCATTGACCTGTTCACGTATAAAACTAGACCTCAAGTCTCGAACGAAACAGCGATGTACTGGTACTGGTTCTCGGGAGCACAGGATGACGCCTAACAATTCATTCAAGCCGACACCGCTTCGCGGCGCGGCTTAATTCAGGAGTTAAACATCATGAGGGAAGCGGTGATCGCCGAAGTATCGACTCAACTATCAGAGGTAGTTGGCGTCATCGAGCGCCATCTCGAACCGACGTTGCTGGCCGTACATTTGTACGGCTCCGCAGTGGATGGCGGCCTGAAGCCACACAGTGATATTGATTTGCTGGTTACGGTGACCGTAAGGCTTGATGAAACAACGCGGCGAGCTTTGATCAACGACCTTTTGGAAACTTCGGCTTCCCCTGGAGAGAGCGAGATTCTCCGCGCTGTAGAAGTCACCATTGTTGTGCACGACGACATCATTCCGTGGCGTTATCCAGCTAAGCGCGAACTGCAATTTGGAGAATGGCAGCGCAATGACATTCTTGCAGGTATCTTCGAGCCAGCCACGATCGACATTGATCTGGCTATCTTGCTGACAAAAGCAAGAGAACATAGCGTTGCCTTGGTAGGTCCAGCGGCGGAGGAACTCTTTGATCCGGTTCCTGAACAGGATCTATTTGAGGCGCTAAATGAAACCTTAACGCTATGGAACTCGCCGCCCGACTGGGCTGGCGATGAGCGAAATGTAGTGCTTACGTTGTCCCGCATTTGGTACAGCGCAGTAACCGGCAAAATCGCGCCGAAGGATGTCGCTGCCGACTGGGCAATGGAGCGCCTGCCGGCCCAGTATCAGCCCGTCATACTTGAAGCTAGGCAGGCTTATCTTGGACAAGAAGATCGCTTGGCCTCGCGCGCAGATCAGTTGGAAGAATTTGTTCACTACGTGAAAGGCGAGATCACCAAGGTAGTCGGCAAATAATGTCTAACAATTCGTTCAAGCCGACGCCGCTTCGCGGCGCGGCTTAACTCAAGCGTTAGAGAGCTGGGGAAGACTATGCGCGATCTGTTGAAGGTGGTTCTAAGCCTCGTACTTGCGATGGCATCGGGGCAGGCACTTGCTGACCTGCCAATTGTTTTAGTGGATGAAGCTCGTCTTCCCTATGACTACTCCCCATCCAACTACGACATTTCTCCAAGCAACTACGACAACTCCATAAGCAATTACGACAATAGTCCATCAAATTACGACAACTCTGAGAGCAACGGCACTGTTGCAAAGTTAGCGATGAGGCAGCCTTTTGTCTTATTCAAAGGCCTTACGTTTCAAAAACTCTGCTTACCAGGCGCATTTCGCCCAGGGGATCACCATAATAAAATGCTGAGGCCTGGCCTTTGCGTAGTGCACGCATCACCTCAATACCTTTGATGGTGGCGTAAGCCGTCTTCAT
>NZ_VPCO01000052.1:0-5231 GCF_013418175.1 Acinetobacter sp. YH12200 | reverse complement strand
AAATTCATGCACGTGTAGCAGTCCTCAACAGATTTACGGAATTAGGTCGACCACTTACCCAAGTTACGCCTTAAATTTGGCTCAATTAGGGGCGCTTTGCATTTCAAATCTTTGTGCAACAAAGCCCCTTGAAACTATTGATCGGGTCGAATACTTGACCACTAGATGTTGTAATTAAATTTTTAACACCTAAATCAATGCCAACGGCTGATTTTAATGGGTGGACTGGTGCTTCTACTGTGCTTTCAACACCGAAAGAGATATACCACTTTCCAACATGCTTTGAGATTGTGACATTCTTGATTTCACCAAGAATCTCTTGTGACTTTCTGAATTTCACAACGCCAATGTCATTAGGTAACTTAACTTGGTTGCCTTTAACCCAACAGTATCTATTGAATTGAACAATACGAATGGAATCATAGCCATTAGATTTCTTTTTGAATCGTGGCATGAGTGGTCTAAATTGGACTTCACGACCATCCGGCAATTTAAAGAATCTTGGTTTTTTGGCTTTAAATGGTTTTTGCTTTAACTTGGCTTGTTCTTTCGGGTCAAAGAACTTCCCCCAGGCATCACCAAGATCACGCACTTTTTGTTGAAGTGAAACGCCATTTGAACTGTTTTCCAGAAAAGCACACTCAGGTTTTTTTCGTAATTCAGGAATTTTATTGACTAAATTAACTTTGTTGATTCGCTCATTATTAGCAAGCATCTCGAACGATACAGCTAAAATTTGATTCCAAACAAAACGTGCAGAGCCAAGCAACTTGTTTAAAACAAGCTCCTGCTCTGCATTAGGCTCAAGCCTAAATTTATACGCTTTGTTGATTTTCATAAATGAGTATGTATGTGTTAATATAATCAAATGCTATCATTAAATGAACAATCAAACAATGACTGAAATCTATAAAAACCGCCATTCAGCCTTTAACTTACACGTACACCTAGTATTTATTACAAAGTACAGAAAGAAAATTCTAAATGATCTACATCATAAGTATTTTATTGAGTGTGTAGACGAAATATGCAAAGATTTTGATGCAGAGCTAAAAGAATGTAATGGTGAGGCTGACCATGTTCACATGCTTATTCAGTACCCACCAACTGTTCAGCTTAGTAAGTTGGTGAATAATTTAAAATCGGTAACAAGCAGAAGAATGCGGAATGAATTTTTAGATTTACGTGGTAGTTATGCAAAACCTGTTTTATGGTCACGATCTTATTTTGCAGGGTCGTGCGGTGGTGCGCCCTTAGATATTATTAAGAAATACATTCAAAACCAACAAGGTTAAAATCTGTGAAATTCACCTCCACCCTGACTGTCGGGTGGAGTCCTCTTTCACTTACAGATAGTAAATTGCATATTCCTATGTAAATCTACCCCCTATTCCTATTTGCACCCTACCATTCATTTCTGTTCGTATAAGCCACTAGGCATGCCAAACTCTTGATTAATGGTATCAATATTGATACTATTAATCATTGGCACTATTGAGCATTTAAATGGCAAATCTTGATCAACTTATAGAACAAATGCGGAATAATCCAAAAAATATCCGCTATGTCGATTTACTCAAGGTTTGTAAGCAATATTTTGGTGAACCAAGACAAACAAGTGGTAGTCACACGGTATTTAAAACACCGTGGCAAGGCGATCCTCGTATTAATCTTCAAGATGATAGCGGAAAGGCTAAACCTTATCAGGTTAGGCAAGTATTAGCTGCACTTGATAAACTTAAAACATTGTGAGGTGTCAAATGGATAGCAAACAATTTACTTATCGTGTTACATGGTCAGCAGAAGATAATGAGTATGTTGGTCTATGTGCCGAATTTCCGTCACTGTCTTGGCTCGATGCAGAACAATCTAAAGCATTTTCAGGGATTGTTGATCTTGTTGCTGAAGTTGTAGCAGATATGATCAGCAATAATGAGAAATTACCTGTACCGCTTTCAGAAAAAAAGTATAGCGGACGGTTTGCTGTTCGTGTTCCATCAATGGTTCATCAAAAACTAGCACTTGAAGCTGCGGAGCGTGGTGTGAGTATGAATCGTTTGGTATCGGCAAAATTGGCTATGTAGTTTTATATCTTGATGGTCTACTTGGAATGAGAATGACTGGTAGACCATAAACAAGAATAGCTGGTTGGTTTATCCAATAATTTGCAGAAAATGGAATAAAAATTTATCTAGACCTATCTACACATAATTTTCGTTAAAAATTAATATTCAATTTTTAGCAAGAATAGCGTTATATTTTGATCAAAAAAAATGCCCAGAGAAGGATCAATGGGCAAAACTAAGGACCTTGACGGTCATTCAGAAACTACAGCTAGCTTCTAGCTATGATTCTGCACTTAATTAAAAAAAGCTACACTGGCTGAATATATCAAAAGTTAAATCATGTGATTTATCATTAATTAACACACTTGAGAAAATGAGTTCATCACTCTGCTGATTAATACAGTAATTCACCAAACAAATCCGCTCTAATCTCTTCCAGGCTCAGATCTGATTTCATTCTATTACAGAGTGGATGAACCAGCAGACCATTCTCTAGCACCCCTTGGCCACCTGCGGCTTTGGCAATCCGATGATCCGATTCAGTAGAATCGAGATAGATTAATCCATCACAAATGGGGCAAAAGTTATGATTACCCACCAGAAAATTGTGCTTAAGCAAATTTTTGGTTAATGCTGAAAAGGCCTTGGGCTTTGATCGAGAGATCGGGCTAATCGATTCAACATATCCGACTACATGCTCTACAACCCCATCATCATAATTACCCAAAAATCTTTCAGAATAAAACTCATTAAAGTTGATGTACTTGAAAGCCTTTGACATCGACAAAATAAAGGTGTTCAGGCATTCTTCATCTTCAAAATCGACATCCATTTCCAGGCTTAAACAGATAAAGGCTTTATAAACGATTTGTAGCCGATCATAGCCTTTAATCCCACTGCCGAACTTACCGACCGTTTCAGTGGTCGCCACTGGAAAATTGGCAATCAAGAACTCAATACTACGGCGGACACGTGTAAACTCTTTAAAGCTAATGGTTCGATGGTGAATCTGCATCAGGCTTTCATGAATTTCAAACACAATAGCAAACCATGCCAGAAAGGAAGTAATCTGAAAACGCTGGTCCTTATAAAAATATAAGAACGGATGTAAGCCCAAACTCGGAACCCCAGTATTTTTTACAGGAGTGGCCATTCTGCAAAGGACCGTAAACAGATGTGACATGATCTTTTCAACGCGTTCACCCTGATTCAGGCTCATGATATTATGAATCTGATCACCCGCGATGATATTCATGAGCTCATTGACCAAGCCAATTTTTTTGCCATGACTCATTTCAGTATCTAATAATATGGTAGAGAAAAGCAGCTGATGGATCTTCTCCCCCAACTCGATCAGCGAATTTAAACGTGTATATTGAAGCTCTTCTAAATTGGATTTATTGTCATTGATATAACAACAGGCATAGATCGCATAATATGCATCACTTCCCCGACTTCTTAGATGATATTCCTCATATTTATCTAGGCGTTTAGTATCTGAATTAATCGATTGGAATACGCGTCTTGCGTCTTCTGGAGTACCAAGCACTTGCCGGAAACTGATTTTAATATCGTCTAATTTAGATTTTTGTTCTGCAAATTTAGGATCAATACAAATTTTTTGGAAGTCAGCTAGATCTCCTAAATGATTTCGCAGGTCACGAATATCTTCTTTTTGTTGATCGCTAAAATTAGGCGCTTGAGTGGCTTGTTCATCTGCAAAATATCTCTTGACCCAAGCATAAATACTCGAAAGACGATGCGCCCCATCGATAATATAGATGTTGCCGTGTATATCTTTCCAATACAAGATACACAAATTGATATTTTGATCTTCTGTACAATTCTCAATAAAGTTTGCAATTTCCTGCACACTCCAACATTCAGTAGAACGCTGGTTATCCGCTTTAAATAAACATTTGATGATGGCATGCTTTTCAAAATCAGTCAGTGCCACTTCAAAATTATCACGCTGCATTGAAGGCGACATTTCTTCTGGCAACATGACTTTACGCTGAATGATATTCGTCAGTAATCGAGTTTGGCCCATTTTTTGTTTTCTCCAGGCAGCACTTTCCTATATTCGCTAAAGCACGAAATTTGAAAGTGCATATAGTTCAATTTAGTTAAAGCGATGAATTAAATGACCGTCAATATCCGGTCAGCGCTAACAAAAGAAACCTAAGAGAAATGGGTACTTTTAAGATGATATTTTTCATATTGTAATCTCGTTGATCAATGTGAAATTTGCCAACATCTTTTCCACGAGATGGTGGCAAACCAAATAGGGGTGGAAATACCGCTCAACGAAACGGCCAGTCATAGACTGCCCTACTTGGCCTGCCATAAAGCATTGCCATGCAGACACAAAAGAGCCACTAAAAGTGACTCTTTAGTACGTTGAGATGCGGGTTTCCACGCCCGATTACAGATTTTGCTGTAATGTAATTATCATATGGGTATCTTTTTCTTTGGTCAAACCAAATTAGAATTTTTTTATTCATTTTTAAATAAAAAATATAAATCGATAACGTATGGATCAAATTGAAAGCAAAGAAAAAAATCAAATTCGCGGATTCCCAGGCCTTTGCTTTGTTAAAATCTGATTTGCCAAGCAAAGGCCTGGGCCCCTTAAATTGAACGATATCTGCTTAGGCTATTTCCATAAGGAAGTGTGTTGTACAGCTTCCAGTAGCAAATCAAATGCAAGGAATAATGTGATGTTTTTATTGCTTTGTTGATCCATAAAAAATACCTGAGTCTCTATTATTAAGTGATAAATGAGCAGCAAGAAGTTTTCCTAGTCAGGTAAATGATATTTATGCACACGTAGCTGTCTTGAACAAATTCACAGAATTATGATCTCTAATCACCAAATATCGTACACTCAACCACGCAAGTACCCATCGCACGGCACTTAATGACGCTTGTTTAGACATAATTCTAAAATAATCATATTTATTATGTTTCATCACTATCGGAAAAAACTGATGTTCTGTAAGGATTGAAAGCATAGGTTCATCCTCTGCCGTAAAATGTGAACCGTACCGGGTTTGTCGGAGAGTCAATATTCTGAGAGACTATCCCGATGACAAAATTAAAATATACCCCTGAAATCAGAGAAAGAGCGGTTCAATTATTGATTGAATCTGAAAAAGATTATCC
>NZ_VPCO01000005.1:0-254631 GCF_013418175.1 Acinetobacter sp. YH12200 | reverse complement strand
ATAGCAAGAGTGAACCACCTGATCCCTTCCCGAACTCAGAAGTGAAACCTCTTTGCGCTGATGGTAGTGTGGGGTTACCCATGTGAGAGTAAGTCATCGCCAGCTCATTATTCGAAACACCCCCTGCTTATGCAGGGGGTGTTTTTTTGTGCGTGAAGAAAGGCTTAGGTGATCACTCAGATGAAATCTCCACAGAAAAAATGAGCGAAAGGCGTATACTGGATCTATCTAAGGAGCGGATATGTCCTCAAATTCATCTTCTAGCCATATTGAATATGGTACTACCGCATTTAAAGCAGTACTTTTTTCCTTATTTCTTGCCGGCTTTGCCATTTTCTCATCTTTGTATTGCCTACAGCCGATGATGCCCATTTTGGCAGATTATTTTCAGGTCAGTCCGACTCAAAGTAGTTTTCCCTTATCACTTTCTACTCTTGCCTTAGCCATTGGTTTGCTATTTACCGGACTGATTTCAGACCGTTTCGGACGTAAACCGGTGATGGTCTGCTCCCTGGCATTGATTGCAATTTTGTTAATGCTCAGTTCGATACTATCTCTTTGGTCGGTATTCTTATTGATTCGGATCTTGATTGGTCTCTGTGTCAGTGGTGTGGCGGCAGTCGCCATGACTTATATCGGGGAAGAAATTGCCGAAAAAGATATCGGTTTCGCCATGGGCTTATATATTTCTGGCACGGCAATTGGCGGTATGGGAGGGCGTTTGATTGCCGGAGTTCTAGTTGATTTTATCTCCTGGCAATCTGCTACTCTGATAATTGGTATTTTAAATATCTGTATTGCAGGATTATTTTATTATCTATTGCCGGCATCGCAACATTTTAAGGCTTATCCGATCAAGTTTAATCGATTCAAAAACTCATTCAGGCATAATCTGGCCGATCCGAAACTTCGGATTTTATTTCTGCAAGGTTTTATCCTGATGGGCTGTTTTGTTTCGATATTTAATTATCTCAGCTATCGTTTGCTTCAGGCACCTTTTGAATTATCACAGGCCTGGATTGGTTTAATTTCGGTGACATATTTGGCTGGTATTTATAGCTCCCCCCGAGCAGCACATTGGGGTCGGCATTATGGTAAATTCAAGACATTGGTCGTCATGATGCTGATGATGCTCCTTGGATTAACGCTCATGCTGCTCAACCAGCTGGCTCTGGTCTTTATCGGATTACTAATCTTCACTTTTTCATTTTTTGCGGCGCACTCTACTGCAAGTAGCTGGGTGTCGATCCAGTCGCTACAATATCGGGCAGTCGGTTCTTCGCTATATTTATTCTGTTATTACCTCGGTTCTAGTGTGTTGGGCAGTTCGAGTGGACTGGTCTGGGAAAATTATGGTTGGAGTGGATTAACTGCATTTATTACACTACTGTTGCTGAGTGGTCTGGCATTCAGTTTCAAGCTCCGCTCAGATTAGAACATCGTATTTAGATTTTTCTCTATAAAATAAACCCTGTGCATTTATCTTGCGGATCATTTTGCTTTCAATTCTGATGATGACCAGGCCTTGATTCGCTTAGTTCCTGATTTTGTATAAATTATAATCAAGCAAGCTGGGTCTAATTCATGGTAAAATGATCGGCTTTCATCTGTGATCTTATTTTAGATCTCCTATCATCTGCCAGCCGAGAATTGCTAGCCATGTCTACTGCTTATACCATGCAGACTGCGCCAAAAGCGTTGTTTGATTACGACAAATATTGGGCGTCTTGTTTTGACCCTGCGCCTTTTTTGCCGATGTCACGCGAGGAAATGGATCAACTCGGCTGGGACAGCTGTGACTTTATTCTGGTCTGTGGCGATGCCTATATTGATCACCCGTCTTTCTGTTCAGGTATTATTGGCCGGGTATTAGAAGCCCAAGGCTTTCGTGTCGGTATTATTGCACAGCCAGACTGGACCAACGTGGATGCGTTCCGCGTTCTGGGTAAACCGAATATTGCTTGGGGGGTAACGGCAGGGAACATGGATTCCATGATCAACCGTTATACCGCCGACCGTAAAATCCGCTCGGATGATGCCTATTCCCCAGATAATCAGCCAAATAAACGTCCAGACCGTGCAGCAACTGTATATTGTCAGCGTGTCCGTGAAGCATATCCAGATGTGCCTGTATTATTAGGTGGAATTGAAGCTTCTCTGCGTCGTATTGCACATTATGATTACTGGTCAGATAAAGTCCGTCGTTCAGTGTTGATGGACTCAAAAGCCGATCTTTTGATGTACGGCAATGGCGAACGCTCAATTACCGAAATTATGCATCGTCTGGCGCGTGGCGAAAAAATTCACGAGATTACCGATGTTCGCGGTACTGCGTTCATTGTCAATAAACATAACCGTGCATCGAAAGCAAAGTTTGTCGAAATTGCCTCGAATGATGTCGATGCGATTGGCCGTGTCGATCCAATCATTAACCCTTATGTGATGACTGAAGATCTGGAAGGTTGTGAAATTGAAAAAGACAAAGATAGTCTGACTCAATATCAAGGTTTCCAGAAAGAGCCTGTCGCCAATCCGATTGTGCGGGCCGGCGATGAGCTAGATCCTGATACGCAAATCGTGCAATTACAACCCGCTTCAAAAGCAATTAAACATAAATTACCACCGCGTGAACTGGCCGTAATTCGCTTGCCTGCATTTGAAGAAGTGGCTGCAGATCCGGTGCTTTATGCCCATGCCAACCGAATTTTGCATTTAGAAACCAATCCGGGCAATGCCCGTGCCATGGTACAAAAGCATGGTGAACGTGATGTCTGGCTAAATGCGCCACCAATTCCGTTGACCACGGAAGAAATGGACTATGTGTTTGACCTGCCTTATGCACGTTTGCCACATCCTGCTTATGGTGAAGCGCGTTTTCCAGCGTTTGACATGATCAAGTTCTCTGTGAATATCATGCGTGGCTGTTTTGGTGGCTGTACCTTCTGTTCGATTACAGAACATGAGGGTCGTATTATCCAGAACCGTTCTGAAGAGTCGATTCTGCGTGAAGTGGAAAAAATCCGTGATACGGCGCCGGGCTTTACCGGGATTATTTCAGACCTAGGTGGCCCGACAGCCAACATGTACCGTCTGGCCTGTAAAGATCCAGAGATTGAAAAGAACTGCCGTAAACCATCCTGTGTCTTCCCGGGCGTTTGTCAGAACCTGCATACCGATCATGCACCATTGACCCAGTTATACCGTAAAGCACGTTCATTACCGGGTATTAAGAAGATCTTGATTGGTTCTGGTTTACGTTATGACTTAGCGGTTTTAAACCCTGAATATGTCAAAGAATTGGTAACCCATCACGTCGGTGGTTATTTAAAAATTGCACCGGAACATACCGAAAAAGGCCCACTCAATAAAATGATGAAGCCGGGAATCGGAACCTATGATCGTTTCAAACAGATGTTTGAACGTTATAGTAAGGAAGCCGGCAAGGAACAGTATCTGATTCCTTATTTCATCGCAGCGCATCCGGGGACTACCGATTACGACATGATGAATCTTGCGATTTGGTTGAAGAAGAACGGTTTCCGTGCTGACCAAGTACAGACCTTTTATCCATCACCGATGGCAACGGCTACCACCATGTATTACACCGGTAAAAACCCGCTTGCCAAAGTGGCACGTTATACTGAGCAAGTAGATATTGTCAAAGGTGATAAACGTCGTCGTCTGCACAAAGCTTTCTTGCGTTACCATGATTCAAACAACTGGCCGTTGTTGCGTGAAGCTCTGAGAGAAATGGGTCGTCAGGATTTGATTGGTAACTCCAAACAGCATTTGATTCCGACTTATCAGCCTGCTGGCAGTGCAGAAGGTCAATACCAGTCTGCGCGCAAGAAAAACTCGACAGTGGCGGGTGATTCGCAGAAACGTACCGGTGAGCAGGGAAATCGTGGCAAGGCTGCACAAGCTCAGTCCCGTCCTTCAAATACCAAGAAGCGTCCTGAGCGTGGTCAAATCCTGACCCAGCACACAGGCCTACCGCCGCGTGAAACAGGGGATGCCAAAAAACCATTTGGTGGATCAAAGCCGAAAGCAAAGCCTAAATCACGTGCATAATTGAGTTAATAGAAAAGACACTTCGGTGTCTTTTTTTAGCACTTAGGTAAAGTAACGTAGCTTGAAACGAGGACTGAAAAATGTAAAAGGATGTATTATTTACATTAAGTCTGGCTTAAAAGTGATATAAAAATAACACTTTATCGGAATTGTTCTACAGTTGGGCAGATTTGTATTGCGATCAATTCTAGGGATGTTTTAGAGTGCATTATCAGTACCTTAAATCCACTTTCATTGACATAGGGAAAGATGTCATTTTAGGTAACGCAGAATCAGGTTTTGATACCGGTTGTATGGGTATCTAAGCAGATTAGTTGTAAGACCTATTTAAAATAAAGTGTGAGTTTATACTGCACCACAATAAAACAAAAATGATGATAAGAATGCAAGGATTGAGGCATGACCACCTATATTATGATTGGGAGTTTCCTGCTCTTCTGTGTCGTGCTCATGGCATGGAAAACGCTCGGAAATAATTCCAAACCACAAGACAGCGCGTTAAAGCAGCGTGCTATTTTTAACCTGAATGAGCAATTGACCTTCACGCGCTTGAAGGAAGTATTACCTGAATATATTGTTTTGGCCCATGTGTCCTATGACGCCTTAATGACCACCAAATTTAACCGGACGCGACATAAATATCGCAACCTGACTGCAGATTTTGTGATTATGGATCAACAGCATCGGATTATAGCCATTGTGGCTGTGGATGATCCTTTAATCTTGAAGCGTCCACAGCAGACTGGTTTTCAGGATGCCTTGTTGAGTATGGCCGGTTATCGGGTGATTCGCTACGATGATGTGCCGGAATATTACCAGTTGCGGCAAGATTTTCTGCAGGAGCAAGCGCAAATGAAGAAAATGCCCAAATATACGGTCAGCAATGATCTGAAAAAGTATTATTTATATTCAGATTTAGAGCGCAGTAAAATCAAAGCAGTAGGTTAAAATAAAAAAGCATGCCATGAGCATGCTTTTTTATGCATATCGATTTTGCCACATTATTCTGGTTTGACGGCCACGACTGTCATTTCAACCAAAACCCGTGGATCATAAAGTTTTGCCTCGACACAGGTACGAGGTAATGCTTCGATATCAGCCACCCATGCATCCCAGATTTCATTAAATGCCGCATAATCTTTTTCAATGTCTTTTAAATAGATGGTCACCGACATGATGTGACTTTTGTCTGTACCGACATCTGCCAGAAACTGGTCGATAATATCTAAAGTTTGTTGGGTTTGACCTTTGATATCCAGCTCAACATCTGTGGCCAGTTGCCCGGCAAGATGTACCAGATTGCCTGCAATGGCAATTTCTGAAAAGCGTTTCGAGATATGTAAGCGTTCCACTGTCATATTATTCATCCTGCGTTTTGGGCACCAGGGCTGCGACCAGTGCGGTCAGCAAGCAACCCACTGCCAGATAGAGGGCAATATAATGCCATGAACCGTCTGCCCAAATCACCCGTACTGCTGCAATAAATGGGGGTAAAACCACCACCAATAATACTGCCCATCTGATAGCCAACGCCGGCACCGCTGTAGCGATATTCGGTACCGAACAGGGAAGTGAAAATCGGTTGATGAGCCCTGACCACCCTGTCGTATGCAACATTTGCCAGTAAAATTATGTCGACAATGATCATTCAGGTGTTTTGTGCATCGAGTGCCATAAAGAATGAAAAGGCCGAGAGCGCACCAATCAAACTATTCTAGCCACACATTTTTTGATGATGAAATGTATCCACCCGTCAGGCAAAAAACGGAATGCTGAAACAGCGGATTGCACCGACCATCAAGGTGATATTCCAGAAGAACTGTTTGTCCATGCCCAAGTAATTGCTAGAAATTCCCATCAGGACGACGGTTAAGACCTGCATTTTCTTATGGCCAAGCTAGTGACCAACGTGACCAAAGACCATGCCATCTAAGGGCAAAACAGAAAGCCAACACCAAAAGTGGCCAATGCCGCCAGAGTGTCCATATTCTCACCAATGCTGTGGAAACTGATCTTTAAAAATTAAGGTTGTAACAATGCCGTAAAGGAGAAAATCATACCAATCGACAATAGCACCCACAAAACTAGACAGCGCAGCTTTACGCGTATTGTTCTTGAACCACAGAAAGATTTACAGAAGACATGCAGGAAGGAAGTCCATGAGTTACATCAGAGTTGCCCTGTAATATTCGGATTTGATCGTCACGCCAATCACAGGACAGCATGCTGAAAGTAAAGGTGATTTTCAGCATCTCAGCATATACATGGATAATGCATTGCGCAGATAGAGTACTCTAAAAAATCAAAATATAAAAATAAAGTTGCTGTATTTTTAAACTGATGTTCAAAACATGAACAAAAGTCGTTTAGAGCAGTAATAATTGGGTTTCAGTCTCGGGGGCGCTGAGTTGATAGACGCCGACACCGATCAGCCGGAATTGCATCTGCGGCGCGATATGCAGATCATCCAATAGTAAGTCCAAGGCTTGTGCTAATTCTTGCGGACTGCGCAAGAGCTGCTTAAAACTTTTACTGTGTTGCATCACCTGAAAATTCTTGAGCTTTAATTTGACCGTCACGCCGCGAGCCGAAAGTTGTTTTTTTTGCAAGCTTTGCCACAGTTGTGCAACTAAAGCTTCCCAATAAGAATGGCACTGATTTAAATAAAGATCATCATCAAAGGTGGTCTCTTTGGAAATCTGCTGACGTTCCCGTTCTACTTCGACTGGTCGTTCATCAATGCCTTGCGCATATAAAAACAGCCGCCGTCCATATTTACCAAAATGCTGAATCAGAATGGCTTCATCCATCTGTTGTAAGTCACCCAAGGTATCCAGATTCAGGCTTTTCAGTTTTTCCTGCGTGACTTTACCCACCCCGGGAATTTTCTTCAGCGGCAGATTCTGAATAAAACGCTGCACCTGTGAGGGCTTGATCACACAGATGCCATTCGGTTTGTGCCAGTCCGAGGCAATTTTGGCCAGAAATTTATTCGGTGCCACGCCGGCAGAAGCAGTCAGTCCAGTCACTTGAACAATATCCTCCCGAATCCGCACGGCGACCTCGGTAGCACTCGGAATCTGTTGTAAATTTTCTGTGACATCCAGAAAGGCTTCATCTAGCGATAAAGGCTCAATCAGGGCGGTATATTGCTGGAAAATTTGATGGATCTGTGCAGAAACTTGACGGTATTTGGCAAAGTCCGGCTCAATTACGATGACCTGCGGACAGAGCTTGCGCGCCTGTCCCATCGACATGGCAGAACGTAGACCATATTCGCGTGCCGGATAGGAGGCAGCCGCAACCACCGCCCGGGGATGATGCGAGGCAATCACCACAGGCAGGTGTCTGAGTTCTGGACGTTCACGCAGCTCGACCGAGGCATAAAACGCATCCATATCGATATGAATAATTTTGCGCATAGCCGCTATCTTAAGGGGCTTTAATCTGCTTGGGAAGAGACCGTTTCGCGGAGTAAGTAAGGCTGTGGGCCGCTGAGCAGGATGACTTTAGTGCCTTGTGCCTCGGCGGCCTGAATCAGCAGATTTAAACTTTTTGGCGTGTCATCTGCAAGGCGGGGTAAAAATTGTAGCGGCTGGCTTAAAGGCTGGAAAAAATCATCCCAATGTATCGGGATGACCACTTTGGGTTTGAGCGTTTGCAGGGTTTCAGCCAGATAGTGCTGCTGATAGTCATTGGATTGTCTGGAGAGCTGGGCAATACCCAAAAATAACGTATCGACCTGCAGGTTTTTAAATTGATCCGGGATAAATCCGGTACTGGCCTTGACCAGAATCTTGTGTCCTGAATGCTCAATCAGGTAATCAAAACTGCCGCCTTCCTTAAATTCGGAAAATTTGGCCGGCAGGGCTAAAGGTTGGAATAACTCTTCGCCTAGGTCATCATTTACCGCTGTGGCTGGCGTATGTTGTGAAGGAATTGCGGTTACTTGAAATTTGTTGACGTGCTGTATTTGCTCAGGCGTGACGGAGTGTAACTGCTGCGGACTTACTTTGGGATTTGCCCGGGCGATATTCAGGCTAGTGGGTGAACCGATGACAGCGGTTTCAGGAAGCATTTCCAGTAAAGCCGGTAGATCCAGAACATGATCATAATGCGAGTGACTGACCAGAATGGCTTTGGCCCGGTGCAGTTCATGCTCTTGAATTAGCTGCCTTAATAGCACGCTATCACTCTGAATTGGACCGCTAAGCACTTGCGACAACGACGGCCGGCTAAAGAAACCATCTATCAGGATCTGATCCTGACCATCATCCAGCAACAGGGTGGAAACACCGAAAAATTTAACGTTTAGTCCAGAACGAGAGGAACTGCTTTGCGGCTGCCAGTTCTGAAAGTCACTGAGCTTGCCTGAAGGTTGCAGTAGATAAGCCAGCGCACCCACGCTGAGCAGCAGAACAATCACCAGACCGAGTAAAATACCTTTAATCCATTTCAAGATTTTTATTTCCTTATTTTTCTACTTTTATAAAGCGCTTGTTTTCAATCGATCGATTTTATTTGGCCTGATGAGTAGATGATGGTACTGCAATTGCATTCATTCTCAGAAAATCCAGCCACTGCTGTTCTGAGCCATAGAACACATTCAGATCCACAGTTGTATTAATGCCGGGAATTTTACCCTGATTGCTATGTTGCCAGAAGGTCCATTTGGGCTGATTGTTTAAATCGGGCAGGCCCTTATACTCGCGTACCCAGAGTGGCACTTCTGGAAAATATCCTGCCAATACAATATTATAAAATGCTTTAGAAATATAGAAAATTGGCTGTTTGCCATAATGCTTTTGCAGGGCATCGTGCATGATCTGGATTTCGTTTAGAAGCTGCTCTTTGGAATAGGTATTGATGCAATTGCTGTCATATTCCAGATCAATCACCGGCGGTAAAGCATTGGCTTGCTTGGGGACGGAGTCGATAAAGTTCTGTGCCTGAATGCTGCCATCGCGACAAAGCCGATAGAAATGATAGGCACCAACCAGAAAGCCGCGTTCCCGGGCCTTGAGCCAGTTCTCTTGAAAACGCGTATCTTTAAAGTCACCACCTTCTGTGGCTTTCAGATAGACAAAACGGTATTTTTCCGGCGAAATCTGCTGCCATTGAATTTCTTTTTGATGATGTGATACATCGAAACCCTGGATCGGATAATCTGCTGCATGCGCAGAAGGGGCTTTCATCAGGCAAAGATAAATCATGGCGATAATCATCACGGCGATCAGAATGCCAAGCCCGATGAAAAGCGGCTGTTTGAATCTGTTCAGAGCCAGATTTTTTTGCATTTTCAGTTCTTACCTGTATCTAAACCTGAGCTTAAAAGGCTGCATTCGCCTGGCGTTAATATATCGTATTAAACAGGGGTGTTTTTAGGAATATGCCAGAAAGTATAAGCCGCAATAATATTGATACAGCCCAAACAGATCAGTGACACATGAAAAGCAGCCACCAGATTGTCAGCGCCGTAATAGGCACTCAGCATGTTGACCAGGGTGCCTGCCAGCGCCACCCCGATACTCATTGACAGCATCATGATCATCGACAGGAAACTGTTGCCGCTACTGGCATCCTGCTGGCTTAAGTCCTTTAAAGTCAGGGTATTCATCGATACAAATTGTAGGGAATTTAAAATGCCGAAGATAAAGAAATGAATTGCACGCAGCCAGATCGGGGTGTCCGCCGTGGTCAGGGCAAAACTGGCAATACATAAACCCACCAATAAGGTATTGACCAGCAAAACCCGACGATAACCAAAACGCTGAATGATTTTTCGGATAATCGGTTTAGACGCCAGAGAGCCGAGTACGGTTGGAATCATCAATAGACCGGTAATAAAGGGCTCAAAACCAAAGGCGACTTGCAACATAAGGGGGAGTAAAAACGGAATCGAATTACCGCCAAGACGGGCAAAAAAATTCCCCAGAATGCCAATCGCATAAATTTTATTTTTAAAGAGCCGACTGCGGAACAGGGCATTGCTATGCGTATGCGAATGATAGGCATACATCAAGGCCGCCAAGATTCCGGCCAGAATCAGGCTTAGACTCCACCACAGCGAATTTTGTGGACTGGCAAAATTTTCAATTCCCAGACAGAGTCCCACCATGGCCACAACCAGCAAGACAAAGCCCCAATAATCAAAGCGAGCGACCAGCGGTTCAATGACATTCGGCATGGCCCTAAAAGTAATCAGCGCTCCCAGTAAGCCAATCGGCAGATTGATCAGGAAAATCCATTGCCAGGACAGATATTCCACCATCCAGCCCCCAAGAGTTGGACCAATCAGGGGGCCAATCAGGCCGGCCAGACTCATTAGGCTCATGGCGGCCAGAAACTGGGTACGGGGAATGATCTTGAGCATGGCCAAACGGCCGACGGGGAGCAGTAAGGCGCCACCCATTCCTTGCAAGATCCGATAAGCCAGTAATTCATTCAGACTATCTGACCAGGCACAGCCCAAAGAGGCCAAAGAGAAAATAATAATTGCAGCAAAATAGATATTTCTGACGCCGAAACGGTCTGCCAGCCAGCCACTCAAGGGAATACAGGCTGCCACAGACAAGACATAAGCAACCACAACACTGTGCATGCGTAAAGGATCGGCCTGTAGGTTATGTGCAATCGCGGGCAGAGCTGTATTAATAATGGTGGTATCCAGCCCCTGCATAAAAAATCCGATCGATACCAACAAGACCAGCAGTCTGAATTCGGGATCTAAGGCTTGATGCGTAGGCGTGGCATTCATAATTCTGGAAAACTGAAAATTTTGAATAGTTTAAAGGAAGAGTAAGGCACAGGTGTAGTGAATACGTGTGAACTTTTTTGCAAGATATAAATCAGTTATAAGTGTAAAACTCATAACAAAGTGAGTATTTATCAGATCGGTGCTCCATAGCTGTAAAGAGCGATAAAAATAAAATTAAAGCAGTACTTTTTTGTTTATAAACAGTTTTTTCTGCCAATTTCATCTTCATCAAATGAAAATATGACAAAATTGTCATGAAAATGAAATAAAACCGTCATAATCTTAGGCCAACTTTTCAGCAATGCTGAAATCTCCTCGCGTATAGGTTTGTTTTTATGACAATCGAGATTTTGATGGTGATCGGCTTCTGTTTAGCCGCTTACTCTATTGTCGGAAATGATGTACCTCAAACCCTAGGGACATTTATTTCTTCGAATTCACATCGCCCATGGTGGGTGTTGTGGATTTATATCAGCTCAATTTTAATTGTCGTATTGGTCTATGGTTGGTATGCATCTGGGGTGGGTGATGCCTCATACGGTCGTTTAGAAACGATTCCTTTCCCTGAAGGTGGCATTACCTGGTTGTACATTGTGCCGCCTATTCTCCTGTTACTACTGACCAGATACGGGATTCCAGTCAGTACCACCTTCCTGGTGCTTACGATTTTCTCTCCTGCCAGCCTGGGCTCGATGATGGTCAAATCGATGATGGGCTATGCCGTCGCCTTTATCGTGGCGATTGTTATCTATCGTTTTGTGGTCAAGCAGCTGGCACGCCATTTTGCCAAGACACGTCATCAGGAGCACTCCAAGGTCTGGATGGGCTTGCAGTGGGTCTCTACCGGTTTCCTGTGGAGTCAATGGCTGATTCAGGATCTGGCTAACATCTTCGTGTATGTGCCACGTCAGGTGCCGTTTGAATTCCTGATGTTTGCGATTACGGTATTCGTGGTCTTGCTGGGTGTGATTCTGTATCAACGTGGCGGGGCGATCCAGAACATTGTCGACACCAAAACCGGTGTCACCGACATTCGTGCTGCAACGATTATTGACTTCATGTATGCCATTATCCTGTTAGTTTTTAAAGAGTGGAGCAACATTCCAATGAGTACCACCTGGGTATTCCTGGGATTACTCGCAGGTCGTGAATTTGCCATGTCGATGATTCTGGATGAAGTCAACAAACATCGTACTTCACGTAATGTCAGTGCAGATGCCATGAAACTGATGTTCGGTCTGGCTATGTCTGTCATTCTGGCAACAACTTTGCCGATGTTTTACGAGTTCGTGACGAATTATGGTCAATAAGTCCTGATATTAAAAATCCAATAAAAAAGCGAGCCAGGTGCTCGCTTTTTTATTAATTGGAACGGTTTAAACCACAAATCTTTGCGGATGGCCTAAATTGGTTAAAGTTGTATAAATTTCTTCTTCGTGTTCGCAAATGATCAGTTTGGCGCGATGCTGGGGAGGCAAAAAACCATCTTCGACTGCACGGTCCAGCTGCATAATCAAGGCATCATAGAAACCGTTAACGTTATACAGCATCATCGGTTTCTGGTGCTGGTTCAGCTGACCCCAGGTGGCAATTTCCAGGATTTCCTCAAAGGTTCCCAGTCCGCCTGGCAAGGCCACAAAGGCACAGGCACGATCTGCCATCATGGCCTTACGTTGGTGCATGCTGGTGACAACATGTAATTCGGTAAGCTGGTTATGGGCAATTTCATAATCCAGCATAAATTCGGGAATCACCCCGACTGCTTCACCACCATGCTGAATCATGGCATCCGCGACCTGTCCCATCAGGCCAATACTGGCGCCACCATAGACCAGCCCGAAGCCATGTTCTGCCAGTCCTTGCGAGAGATGAATGGCTTTTTCTAAATAAACCGGTTTGTTGCCTGCACGTGAACCACAATAGAGTGCCACTAGAGGGCGAGTTGTTTTTGGGGAGTTGTCTTTAAAATAATCTGTCATTTGAATTACGCTTTGCATTTATTTTCTTCACCTTATCATTTTTCTTTCTGGTGACTCTAGCTTAATTAATAAATATGACAATTCTGTGTGCGGCTACATTTTCACTGCAATAGGGCTCAGCAAAATTCATCGATAAACAGCCATGAAAACAGGTGAATTTCAAATTGATCTTGATATACTGAAAATTGGTTTCACAACAATAGAACGAAAATGGGTAGTGGTCGTTGGCCGTGTAACGCTATAAATCGCCGTCAAGTAATTGGTATTGTTCAATATCAAAAATATTATGCTGTTTCATTACAGTCTCGGTTCATTCAATGCTGCAGTCCTGAGCTTCAGGAGCCAAGCGTATGATCTTTGAATGGATGTCGGACCCTTCAGCCTGGGTCGGTTTACTCACGTTAATTGTTCTTGAGATTGTACTCGGGATCGACAATCTGGTTTTTATTGCCATTTTGGCGGAGAAACTGCCACCAGAACAACGTAATGCCGCGCGGATTGTGGGCTTAATGCTGGCCCTGGTGATGCGTTTGATCTTGCTGGCTTCGATTGCCTGGGTGGTCACTCTTACTGATCCACTGTTCCATATATTTGATCATGCTTTCTCGGGTCGAGATCTGATTCTATTGTTTGGTGGGGTGTTCCTGCTGTTTAAAGGCACCATGGAACTGCATGAGCGTCTGGAAGCCAAACCGGTCATTAAAGAAGAAAATCCGGTCCATGCAGTATTCTGGATGGTGATTGTCCAGATCGTGGTGCTGGATGCCGTATTCTCATTGGACAGCGTAATTACTGCAGTAGGTATGGTCAAAGACCTGTCAGTGATGATGATTGCCGTGATTATTGCCATCGGGATTATGCTCTGGGCATCCAAAGCCCTGATGGATTTTGTCAACAGACATCCGACCGTGGTGATTCTGTGTCTGGGCTTCCTGATGATGATCGGTTTCTCGCTGGTGGTGGAAGGCTTCGGTTTCCATATTCCGAAAGGTTATCTGTATGCTGCAATTGGCTTCTCGGTGATTGTCGAATTTATTAACCAGACCATGAAACGCAATCAGGAAAAAATGGTGACCACCACGGATATGCGCTACCGTACTGCCTCTGCCGTGATGCGTATGCTGGGTGGTAAACCTGCTCAGGACAATGATTCGTCTGAACCGGAAGATGTTCTGGCAACCCGTGCCTTTGCCGATGAAGTCTTTAATGATGACAATGGCATCTATCATAGTGTCATGGTGCAGGGAGTTTTGGGTCTGTCTGAACGTCCGGTAAAATCGGTGATGACGCCGCGTCCTGAACTGGAATGGATCGATCTGGACAATGCTGCCGACAGCATCAAAGCACAATTGTTGCAGATGAGCCATTCGCGTTTGATCATCGCTCGCGGCGAACTGGACAATATTGCCGGTGTGGTGCTGACCCATAAAGTCCTGAATGAATATATCGAAACTGGGGTGCTGGACTTTGAAAAGCATTTACGTGAGCCAGTCATCGTACATGAAAATGCTCAGGTACTGATGGTGATGGATCAATTGCGTCAAGCGCCCTTACAGATGGCAATTGTGCTGAATGAATATGGCTCAATTGAAGGGATTGCCACCCCAATTGATATCCTTGAAGCGATTGCCGGTGAATTTCCAGATGAAGATGAGCTGCAAGTGGCAGCAGAAAGTCTGGATGATGGCAGCCTGATTCTGGATGGTTCCACCGATATTCGTCACGTTTCCTTGCTGCTGGATCGTGATCTGGTCAATGAAACTGAAGAATATTCGACCCTGTCTGGCTATGTGTTATTCCATATGGCACGTTTACCGCACAGCGGTGAAAAGTTTGAAGCAGATGGGCATATCTTTGAGGTGGTGACCATGGACGGTCATAAGATTGATAAAGTGCATATCATTCCGCAGCTTCCTGCGCAAGACTAAACTATAGTCAGCGTTGGGTTGGTAAAGTTTGCTAAAATAGCCCGCATTGTCGGGCTATTTTTATGGAACTGAAATGTCAGAAGCATGTCCATGCGGACAAGGTGAATATCATAGCTGTTGTCAGCCCTTACATACTGGACAACAGGTTGCAGAGACTGCACAGCAACTCATGCGTTCCCGTTATAGTGCCTTTGCCAAGCATGAAATCGATTACATCAAAACCACGACTGCGCTGGGTCAGCAGCAGGCACTGGATTTGCAAGCCATTAGTGATTGGAGTAAAGCCAATCAGTGGTTAAAGCTTGAGATTGTTCAAGCCAATGAAAAATTAGATAAAAATCACGCCTTAGTCGAGTTTAAGGCGCATTTTCATGATGGCAAGCAGGCACAAGTGCATCATGAAGCTTCGCATTTTGTAAAATTTGAAGGCCACTGGTATTTTCTGGACCCGACCACGGAGCAGAAACTCAGCATGAAACAGGTTTGTATTTGTGGCTCGGGGAAAAAATTTAAGCAATGTTGTGCGGGATTTTTATAACTTTCACATAGATTTAGCTTAGAATAAGCGCCATCTCAAAGCCTCAGGTGGAAGCAGGGCGATGTTACTGACCGTCATCTATATTATTGCAATTACCGCTGAAGCGATGACCGGGGCACTGTCCGCTGGCCGGCGCAGCATGGACTGGTTTGGTGTCATGATCATTGCCTGTGTTACGGCACTGGGTGGTGGGTCGGTCCGTGATGTTCTGCTTGGACATTATCCTTTAACCTGGGTCAAACACCCCGAATATCTGGTGCTGACCTGTTGCGCTGCTTTCGTCACCATCCTGATTGCAAAATGGATGCGCCAGTTACGTAATGTCTTCCTGGTACTGGATGCCTTGGGTCTGATTGGTTTTACCATTATTGGCTGCCAGATTGCTCTGGAAATGGGACATGGTTTTGTGGTGAGTGCCGTTGCAGGTGTCTTGACCGGTGTATCCGGCGGGATCTTGCGTGACATCCTATGTAATGATGTACCTTTGGTTTTCCGTCGTGAACTGTATGCCAGTATTGCTTTTGTTTCAGTGATCTTTTACTGGCTCTGTAGCCATTACGGCTTGTCGCAGGACCTGACCATTCTTTCCACCCTGATTTTCGGCTTTAGCTTGCGTTTGATCGCCATCTATTTTGGACTGGAAATGCCAAAATTCATTTATAAAGAAGATGATGAACATTCGGCATCTTCCAAAGACGAATCCTGATTTGTAATCGTCATGAATGCGGCTATAAAAAATAGCCGCATTCAGCTTAATTCATAGTATAAAAAATACAAAGCAGCCTACCTGTTGAGAAAGCAGCATCTCCCGTTCCACCTGATCAGAGATTTTTGTTATGGATTTAGTTTCTCGCATACAACGCTTACCGATTGGTCGGTTTCATTACACCTTGCTGGTGGTGATTGGACTCGGTTGGATGTTTGATGCCATGGATACCGGATTGATTTCGTTTATTCTGGCAAAAATGGCTGAAGACTGGCAGATGACTGCGGATCAAAAAAGCTGGGTAGTGTCGATTGGTTTTGTTGGTATGGCAATCGGTGCAATCTGTTCAGGTGGTCTGGCAGACCGTTTCGGCCGTAAAACCGTATTCGCTGTGACACTGGTGATTTATAGCTTGGCTACAGCGGCCTGCGCTTTTGCACCGAATTTGACCTGGTTGTTGGTGTTTCGTTTTATCGTCGGTTTAGGTCTGGGTGGACAGTTACCCGTGGCAGTGACGCTGGTCAGTGAATATATTCCTGCGCATGTGCGTGGCCGTTTTATCGTATTGCTGGAAAGCTTCTGGGGACTGGGCTGGTTGGTTGCGGCTCTGGTATCGCGCTTTGTCATTCCGGATTTTGGCTGGCAAACCGCTTTCCTGATCGGTGGTCTGCCTGCGCTATATGCGATTGTGATCTGGAAAATGGTGCCGGAATCTATTCCATTTCTGATTAACCGTGGCCGTGTAGAAGAAGCTTCGGCACTGGTGAAAAAGATCGAGCGTCAATGCGGCGTTGAAGTTTATGAAATCTTTGAAGTGAAGCCGGTCGCAGAGAAACAGTATATTTCATTTACCCAGTTGTGGTCGGGTATCTTTGCGCGTCGTACCCTCATGCTGTGGCTGATCTGGTTCGGTATTATATTTTCTTATTATGGCATCTTTACCTGGTTGCCAAGTTTGCTGGTCAAAGAAGGCTATAGCATCGTCCAGTCCTTTGAATACGTGCTGATTATGATTTTAGCGCAGTTGCCCGGTTATCTGGTGGCAGCATGGCTGGTCGAAAAGCTCGGTCGTAAACCGACCTTGGCAGGTTTCATCGGCATGTGTGCCATCTCGGCATATTTCTTTGGCCAGTCGGGCAGTGTCACCGAAATTGTGATCTGGGGCTGTCTGATGTCCTTCTTTAATCTGGGTGCCTGGGGCGTGCTTTATACCTATACACCAGAACAATATCCAACCAATATCCGTGCTTTTGGTTCAGGCTGGGCTGGCGCAGTAGGCCGAATTGGGGGCATCGCAGCACCTTTTGCTGTCACCCATCTGATGGGCATGCCAAATGGTTTCAGTTATGTCTTCACCATGTTTACTGCGGTTCTGGTTGCCGTTGCAATCGTGATTCTGGTTTTGGGTGAAGAAACCAAAGGCAAGACCCTTGAGTCGATGGGCTTATAAACTTGATGAATTTTTAGTTGCTTAGGGTCTATAAAGTGGATATTTTTAGGCCATAAGACACAAATTGTCGCGCTGAGGCATTTGATGCTCTTGTGTCATCCCCAGCCGCGACATAGCATAAGAAACATTGATACAAAAACGAATTATTTAGGACTATAGGTTGTTATGACAAGCCTTGCGCATCATGCGACAGAAAACCGCTCCGTAGCAGAATTTACCGAACAAGCTTATCTGAATTACGCCATGTACGTGATTATGGATCGGGCATTACCGCACATCAGTGATGGCCTGAAACCGGTACAGCGCCGTATTGTCTATGCCATGAGTGAGCTGGGCCTGAAATGGACCAGCAAACCAAAGAAATCTGCACGTACCGTCGGTGACGTACTGGGTAAATATCATCCGCATGGTGACTCGGCCTGTTATGAAGCCATGGTGCTGATGGCACAGCCGTTTAGCTATCGTTATCCGTTTATTGAAGGACAGGGCAACTGGGGCTCACCCGATGATCCGAAGTCTTTTGCCGCAATGCGTTATACCGAAGCCAAACTGTCTCAGTACAGTGAACTGTTACTGTCTGAACTGGGTCAGGGTACCTGTGACTGGCAGGACAACTTTGACGGTTCGATGAAAGAGCCGGTGAACTTGCCGGCACGTGTACCGAATATTCTCTTAAATGGTACAACGGGAATCGCCGTCGGTATGGCCACCGACATTCCGCCGCATAACCTGCGTGAAGTGATTAAAGGCACCATTGCCCTGATTCGTAACCCGAATCTGACCGATGAAAAAATCTCAGAATATATTCCTGCGCCGGACTTGCCGACCAAAGCAGAAATTATTACCCCACCGGCTGAACTGTTAAAAATTCAGGTCACAGGTCGTGGTAGTTATCGTATGCGCGCGGTCTATACCGTCGATAAAAATGAGATTGTGATTACCGAACTGCCATATCAGGTCTCAGGCTCCAAAATCATCACCCAGATTGCCGACCAGATGCAGGCCAAGAAACTGCCTTTGGTCAGCGATGTACGGGATGAATCGGATCATGCCAATCCAACCCGTTTAGTGATTGTATTGCGTTCTAACCGGATTGATGCCGAAGTGGTGATGAGTCATTTATTTGCCACCACTGATCTGGAATCGAGCTACCGTGTCAACATGAATATGATTGGTGCTGATGGCCGTCCACAGGTGAAATCGATTCGTCGCATTTTACTGGAATGGATCGAGATCCGTAAAACCACGGTGACCCGTCGTCTGCAATATCATCTGAACAAAATCGAAAAACGCCTGCATATTCTGGGGGGGCTGATCATTGCCTACTTGAGTATCGATGAAGTGATTCAGATTATTCGTGAACAAGATCAGCCCAAGCCCGTGTTAATGGAACGCTTTGGCATTGATGAGATTCAGGCCGAAGCCATTCTGGAGCTGAAATTGCGTCATTTGGCCAAGCTTGAAGAAATGGAAATGCGCCGTGAGCAGGAAGAACTGGAAGCGAAGGCTGCGGTGATTCGTGAACAGCTGGCCAATCCGGAATCTTTAAAAGCGCTGATCATCAATGAACTGAAAGATGATGCCAAGAAATTTGGCGATGATCGCCGTTCGCCACTGGTGCAACGTGCCGAAGCTGCTGCGATTAATGAAAATGAGATGCTGCCAGCCGATCCTGTGACCGTGATTTTGTCAGAAGCCGGCTGGATTCGCTGTGCCAAAGGCCATGATGTCGACGCTGAAAATCTGAATTTCCGTGCCGGTGATCAATATCTCAGCCACGCACAGGGCAAATCCAATCAGCGTGTCTATGTATTGGATGAATCGGGACGTAGTTATGCCTTGCCAATCAATAACCTGCCATCGGCGCGTGGTCTGGGTGAACCTTTAAGTTCAAAATTATCACCTGCCAGCGGCATCGGTTTTAAACAGGTCTTTGTTGCAGAGGATGAGACGGAAGTCCTGGCGCTGAGTAACAAGGGCTATGGTTTTAAAACGCAGGCCAAACAGCTGGATACCAATGCCAAAGCAGGGAAGGCCTTCCTGAACTTATCCGATGGGGCGCAAGTCATGAGCCTGCAGCCACTCGAAGATGCCACGCATGTTGCACTGCTCAGTTCAGCAGGACGCCTGTTGATTGTCGATTTAGCAGAATTGCCTGTATTGAACAAAGGTAAAGGAAATAAATTGATACAACTTGAAGGTGGTGATCAAATTTTGTCCATGACAATATTGAAGCTTGATGAAATAATTCAAGTGCTTGCAGGACAACAGCAGTTAAAATTAAAAGGGGATGATTTGCAGAAATATATCGGCAAGCGCGGTGCAAAAGGACAGCTTTTACCACGCGGATATCAAAAAGCAAATAAACTGTTGATTCAAAGATAAGACTAGCATCCATCCTGTAAAATACGTTATATATGAACAACGATTCAACAAGATGGATGCAATATTGCACATATACAAGTCTAAAAATGGCGTGTGATATTGAAAAAAACAGTTGAAAACACTAAGGATTATGATTGGAGAGATGGGCATTATGGAAAAAATTTGGTTGGCTGAATACCAAAAGACAGGGATTCCGGAAACAGTAGAATTACCGGCAGAGAATACTTCTCTAGTCGATGTTTTTGAACGTAATTTCCAAAAATTTGGTTCGCGTGATGCCTTTATCTTTATGGATAAGGCCATGACTTTCAATGATCTGGAAGAGGCGAGCCGTAAGTTTGCAACGTATTTACAAAGCTTGGGGTTGGCAAAAGGTTCACGTGTGGCGGTGATGATGCCAAACGTTCTTCAGTATCCGGTCGTGGCACTTGGGGTTTTCCGCGCAGGGTTGGTACTGGTCAACGTCAATCCACTTTATACTTCGCGTGAACTTGAGCATCAACTCAATGACTCAGGTTCTGAAGTCCTGGTGATTATTGAGAACTTTGCCTCTGTTTACCAAGCGATTCTGGGTAAAACCCCGGTAAAACATGTGGTTATTGCTTCTGTAGGCGATATGCTGGGTGCTTTGAAAGGAACTCTGGTGAACTTTGTCTTGCGTTCTGTGCGTAAGCAGATTCCAGCTTGGGACATTCCAGGCCACGTGAAATTCAATACGGCATTAAATAAAATTAGCCCGAGCAATTACAAACGTCCTGAGTTGAGCCTGAGCGATACCGCGGTTCTACAATATACTGGTGGTACTACCGGCGTATCGAAAGGGGCTGAACTGACACATCGTAATCTGGTTGCGAACATGTTGCAGTGTGACGGGATCTTCCAGAGTAAGTTTGGTGCACAAGATGGCCAGCCAGATGACCGTATTTTCTGTGCCTTGCCGCTTTATCATATCTTTGCATTCATGGTGTGCGCACTTTATGGCATGTATAAAGGTCAGGCCAACGTCCTGATTCCGAATCCGCGTGATCTTCCTGCGGTGATGAAGGAACTACGTAAATACCAGCCGACTTTCTTCCCGGCAGTGAATACACTATTCAATGCGCTGGTGAACAATGAAGAGTTCAAACAGCTTGATCATAGCAAATTGAAAATGGCGATGGGCGGCGGTATGGCGGTACTTCCTTCTACAGCAGCAGCGTGGAAAAAGCTCACTGGAACCAATATTGTTGAAGGTTATGGCTTGTCTGAAACCTCTCCGGTTGCAACGGCAAACCCGCCTGCTTCTGAAGAATTCAGTGGCACCATCGGTATTCCATTGCCATTAACTGAAGTGGCGATTCTGGATGATGACGGCAATGAAGTTGCACTGGGTGAGCAAGGTGAAATTTCAATCCGTGGTCCTCAGGTCATGAAAGGCTACTGGAACCGCCCAGACGAAACTGAAAAAGTCATGGTTAATGGCTTCTTCCGTACTGGTGATATCGGTGTCATGGATTCACGTGGTTATGTGAAAATCGTAGACCGTAAAAAAGACATGATTTTAGTGTCTGGTTTTAACGTGTATCCATCTGAGATTGAAGAAGTTGTTGCAACCCATCCAAAAGTACTGGAAGTGGCTGCGATTGGTGTGCCAGATGAAAAATCTGGTGAAGTACCGAAACTGTTTGTTGTGAAAAAAGATCCGTCTTTGACCACAGAAGAAGTCTTGGCCTTCGCTAAAGAAAATCTGACCGGTTATAAACGTCCACGCTATGTGGAGTTTATGGACGAATTACCGAAATCGAACGTGGGTAAAATCCTGCGTAAAGATTTACGTAAAACAGCTTAAACTCGATATTAAAAAAAGCGCCTGATGGCGCTTTTTTTATTTGCAGGTTTTTATTTTTTCATGAGCCAGCGGTCAAAATAAGGACGTCCTACACCGACTACTCCCAGAAAAATAAACATGGTGCCAAATTGGCGGGTAAATCCTGTCTGGTTAAAGTTGCCATAACTCAGAATATTGTCGACCACACAATAGACCAAAATGGCTACCACCCAGTGCCAGATTGGCATGCGCTTGATGCCGACGGCATAAAAGGCAATCCATAAAATGGCAAAGCTAAAGATCGGCGACCAGATATTCATATTGGCACAAATCACGGCCATCAAAAAAGCCACAATCGGCAGCACGATTTTTAATACGCGATCCACTTGACGTTGATGCTGGCGCTGTTTATCGAGGACATCGAACATTTCATTTTGCTCAGGCGCGACCATAGTGAATCCTTCTTAAGTAATAAAAAACACTCTATTTAACAAAATTTATTCACGAAACACCATGCTATGATAGATATAAAATTTTCATGAGAAAAAACAGATGCACAGCATTAGTGGGGTGATTTATCTCATTTTAGCCGCTTGTCTTTTGCCTTATGTATTTACTTTGATTGCAAAGAAATCGGCAGGCTTTAGCGCAAAAGACAATCAGAACCCACGAGAGTTTTTAGCAAAATCAACCGGGCTCTCGAGCCGTGCCAATGCGGTTCAACAAAATAGTTTTGAAAGTTTACCATTGTTTATTGCCGCTATTTTAATGGCTGAATATATGGTGGTTCCTCAAACCCTGGTCATGACCTTCGGGATAGCCTATCTGGTATTTCGTGTGTTGTACGGCATTTGTTATCTGGCCAACTGGGCGACTTTACGTTCGATCGTCTGGCTGCTTTCAATCTTATGTCCTGTGGCTTTATTGCTGCTGATCATCAAGATCGTTTAAGCAATCAATTACAGTTCGCGGACATATTTACAGTTCGATATTTTAAAATCCAAACATTTCTTTAAAAACCGTTATAATTGTCGCGGTTTTTTAAAAGATATAACTTGTTAAAGAGTGATGCTATGAGCTACAGCAATATCCCAGCGGGTAAAGATGCGCCAAACGACATCTATGTCATTATCGAAATTCCTGCCAATGCAGCACCGATCAAATACGAAATTGATAAAGATTCTGATGCATTATTCGTAGACCGTTTCATGGGTACAGCAATGTTCTACCCAGCAAACTACGGTTATGTACCTAATACACTTTCTCTTGATGGTGATCCACTTGACGTATTGGTTGTAACGCCACACCCAGTAGAGCCAGGCTCTGTGATCCGTTGCCGTCCTGTTGGTAAACTGAACATGGAAGATGATGGTGGTGTTGATGCGAAACTGGTTGCAGTTCCACACGACAAATTGACTCCAATCTACAAAGATATTCAGGAATATACTGATCTTCCGTCATTGTTGATTAGCCAGATTGAACATTTCTTCCAGCACTACAAAGACTTAGAGCCTGGAAAATGGGTTAAGTTAAGCGGTTGGGAAGGTGCTGATGTTGCGAAACAAGAAGTACTGGACTCAATTGCTGCATATGCAGAAGCAAACAAATAATTGCTTTGCGTTAGTTTAAGATTTTAAATTTTTAAAGCTTAAATTGAAAAAACCTGCACATTGTGCAGGTTTTTTTATGGTTTGAACTTCGAGTTAATTAGAATAATTTCACAGGAATATCTAACCAGATACGCCATTCGTTTGTGTCACCAATGTAGTTTCCGTATTGGTATTCATCACTCGCACGGTAGTATGAGTGACGTACACGTAAGCTGGTATCTTTAGCAAAACCAGATTGAACTGTATATTTTACCTGATTAAAGAATTCACGTTCTTGAGCATCACCAGTGATTAATTGAGAGCGATCATTTTGATTAGCAACATCAATATCCCAACCATATACAAATGCAGAAGTCCAAGATAGGCCAGGAACATTCATTGCACTGAAATCGTAAGTGTATTGAAGCTGTGCTGATTTTTCATCATTACCAATGAAGTCAGACAGGTATGAGTTCGGCATATAAATGGTTTGATGACCATCACCTACACCTTGACCTAAACCATAGTCATAACCTGTATTACCTGTATTTTGTTGGTAAGCTAGCATGACATTGTGTGGGCCTTTATTATAGGTCGTAGAAATTGCCCAAATATTGTTGCTTAACTTATTTAGATCATTTGTGGTATGCGAATAAGTGTATGCACCACCATCTGACTTTTTATCCCAATCAGTATGATAACCACTAAAGTCATGAGTTAAAGTACTACCATTCGCCAATGCATAATTATAGTTTGCATTAACATAATGACGTTCTAGGCGGTCTTTAATGTCTGTACCATAGTAAGAAGCATTAACTGCATCATTAAATTTGTATTTTGCACCCCAAACTACTGCGCGATCCAATTCATTACCATCAGATTTGATCTGGCTTGAACGCTGGTTTTCAGTAAATTTACCAGCAACTAGACTTAAGTTTTCGATTTCATTACTTTCAACCAATACACCTGTAAAGTATTCAGGTACTAAACGCGCAGTATTGCTTGCAAGTACAGGTAGGTCTAAAACCTGAGTACCATAAGTAGCAGTCGTGTTTGAAACACGTGCTTTTACATATGCGCCACCACGTGCCCAGTGATCATAAGCTGAACCATCGGGATGTTGAGGAATCATGTCATTGCCGGCATGTGCATTTTCACCCAATTTGAAAGATGCATCACCAATAATACCGGCACCAAAGCCGACTACACCTTTGGTAAAACCAGAGTCTAATTTAACGATCGCAGTTTGAGCAGCTGAGCTTGTGTCATTAACAACTTTGCGTTCACCTGTTTGGTTATCAGTGTAATTGGTTTTATCACGGTGCAAATAGCCAGTCCGGAAAAGTACAGAACCTTCAGCATCTTCTACAAAACCTTTAGACTCGCTTTGCTCGCTAGCGAAAGCGGTAGAAACCAAAGCAGCCTGAATCAAAACTGCTAATGTTAATTTTTTTGAATTTTGCATTGGGAAGAGAGCCTTATACAAATTGATCAGAATTTTTTAGGAATTGTATAAGAAATGCTGAAAAAATGTCATTTTTTATTGGATATATTCCACTAAAGTTTAGATTTTTTTAACTCAAATTAAACAATAGCCAGGATTTGAGGTGATTAATTTTTAACCTGTCGGTAAAAAGTGAGTAAAAACATAACTCTATTGACAGGTATAAATGATATTTCTGAAGTGATGAAATGAATGTGATCAGCTTGTTTATTTTGAAACGTGCGAAAAATATGATCAAAAATTACGCACTATTTTTTAGCACAAATTTTAATCATTACAAAAATAGAATCAAAATGGGGCAAATTGTAAATGATTATGTATAAGTATTAAAAAAGTGATGAAATAGCCTTAAATACATTTATTTAAAAGAAAGCCTAGATAATTCAGTTTTTTATAATTTAAATTTTAAATTAAAAACAATAACTTAAGTTTTATTTGTCTTTTTGGATTTATTATTTTGGTTCCTTTTATCCAGATTGGCATAGCTCTTGCAAATTTTGAGCTTGAGTTTAATCAATGATCATAAAAACGTCTCAGACGATCTGGGGGGAGCCACACAATGAAATTAACATTAAAAGTATTATCTCTTGCTTTATTGGGCGCTGTATCTTCTTTTTCTTTTGCCGAAGAACCTGTTGCTGAACATACGGTATCTGGAAATATAAGCGTACTTTCAAGCTATAACCTGCGTGGTATTACTAACATTCCTGAAAATAGCGGCGCTACCTTACAAGGTGGACTCGATTATAACCATGCGTCTGGCTTCTATGCAGGTTGGTGGGGATCTACGCTAGATTACACTTTGTCTGAAGAAGGACGTGATGCTTTCGAAAATAACTTCTATGCTGGCTATAGCCACGCAGTCAATGATGACTTAGGTTTAACGATCGGTACGACTTACTACTATTATTATGAATCTGATGTCAATTCTGATGGATTTGAGCTGTTATTGGGTATGAGCTATAAAGATTTGGGCGTTACAGCACAAACCCTTCTTGAAGATACCACTTGGGGCAATGCAGGTGATACCTATTTAAAAGCCACTTATAGCTATGCTTTACCACAAGATTTCAGCTTGGATACAGCTTTAGGCTTATATGCTTATGAAAAATCAGGTGACTTTATTGAAGGAACTACGGAAAGTTTCGGTTTCCGTCATTTTGACATCGGTTTAAGCAAGCCACTTGGTGACACAGGTGTAACTGCAAGCATGAATTATATCTTGGGTGGTTATGACCGTTTTGATGAAAAACAAAAGAATAAAGTCGTATTCGGACTGGGTTATAGCTTCTAATTCTCTTTAGATAAAAAGGCGACCTTAGGTCGCCTTTTTTAATGACCTAAATCTGCTGCTGCCCGCGATAAGACAGGGCTTCCGAAAGATGCTGACTTTGAATATCTGCACTTTGATTTAAATCGGCAATGGTGCGTGCGACACGCAAGACCCGATGATAGCCACGTGCGGATAAATTCAGTTTTTGCTGAGCCATTTCAAGCATATTCTGAGCAGACTGATCTAATGCGGCATATTGCTCTAGCTGTTTTGGACTCAGACTCATATTCAAGGTATTTTGCCGTTGCATCTGAATTTCATAGGCTGCAATGACGCGTTGTCTGACCGTTTCTGAGCTTTCTGTAGGCCGATTGTCCTGTAACTCATGCGCCTGTAATGGTGGTACATCAATATGTAAATCAATCCGATCCAGCAACGGGCCTGAAATCCGGTTCTGATAGCGTTTAATACTTTCCGGTGAACATTGGCAGCGGATATCCTGATTAAAGGCATAACCACACGGGCAGGGATTCATGGCGGCCACCAACTGGAAATTGGCGGGAAAAGTAATCTGGCGTGATGCCCGGGAAATGACAATTTCCTTTGCTTCCAAAGGCTGACGTAGAACTTCCAGTACCTTTCGATCAAATTCAGGCAATTCATCCAGAAATAACACGCCCAAATGCGCCAGCGTAATTTCACCCGGTTTGGGGTGTGAGCCGCCACCGACCAGTGCAACAGCAGAAGCAGTATGATGCGGGGCTCGAAACGGCCGCTGGCCAAAAGGATGATTGGCATTGGCGACTGAATAAATACTGGCAACTTCCAGATTTTCCTGGGTTTTTAAAGGCGGTAAAATACTGGCCAATCGAGAAGCCAGCAAGGTCTTGCCTGTTCCAGGTGGGCCTCGAAACAGCAGGGAATGACCACCTGCCGCGGCAATTTCTAAAGCACGCCGTGGCCGCAATTGGCCTTTGACATCGGCAAGATCACATTTATAAAAATGGTTGGTATCGACTGGGATGGTTTGTATTTCTGCTAAGCACTGCGTCTGAGCAAGATGCTCACACACCTCTTTTAGATGATTGGCAGCAAAGACCTTAAAGTCCGGGAGTTGGCAGGCTTCTTGTGCATTCGGACCCGGCAGCATCAGTTGATGCTGATCATGTTGACAGGCAATCGCAATGCTCAGGATCCCTGCGACTGGGCGAAGTTGACCATCGAGAGCCAATTCTCCAATAAACTCAAGATCATCGGTGCAGTTTTCCGGAAGCTGTCCGGAGGCGACCAAAATACCTAAAGCAATCGGTAAATCCAGACGCGAACCATCTTTCGGTAGATCTGCTGGAGCCAGATTAATGGTCAGGCGTTTGGTCGGAAACTGAAAGCCACTATTTAAAATGGCAGAACGCACCCGGTCTTTACTTTCCCGGACTGCGGCTTCAGGAAGCCCCACAATCGTGAGTGAAGGCATGCCGGAACTGACATGAACCTCGACTTCAATTAAAGGCGCGTGCAGGCCAAGCAAGCCTCGCGTATAAATTTTGGCAAAAGACATTATTATTGTTCCAATTTAGTGCATTATTTTTATCGGTCTTAGGTCTTTTGTGCACTGTACTTGTGCTTATTTTTTATTCGAAATTTTATCTTCTAAGGCTTCAACCTGTTTCAGCAAATCATTGAGGCGATGATTGGCATTATCGAGGGCAGTACGTTGACGTTCAATTTCTTCTTTGGACACCAGATCCATTTTTGTCACAGCTTCATTTAATAGAGCACGAATATTCTGTTCCAGATCTTTCTTAGGTTGTTCAACTTGCTGCAAAATTGCTTGTAATAGGGTTTCAATCATTGTCTGATCCATCGCCATCGAAAGGAAGCGACAGTTTAGCATTGCTCGAATACAGACCCTAGTATTTCAGACAAAATATAGGCTTAATCGATAAGAGATATTGTAAAAATCCACATAAAAAATGTCGGTTTTTTAAAGATTCAAAACCTTTATAAGTATAAAATAAGGTATAAATAAACCGCATGCCGGGCTTTCTAATTTCCCCCGACCTTAGGAATCTTGGCATGAAATTTGAACGTAAAACCTTACTGGTGAAATAAGCCGAAGGAAAACAAACATGAAGCTCGTAACTGCAATCGTAAAACCTTTTAAATTGGATGATGTTCGTGAAGCATTGTCTGAAATTGGTGTTCAAGGCATCACTGTAACTGAAGTGAAAGGCTTTGGTCGTCAAAAAGGCCATACTGAACTCTATCGTGGTGCTGAATACGTTGTAGATTTCCTGCCGAAAGTCAAAATTGAAATCGCGATTAGCGATGACATGGTTGACTCCGTCATTGAATCTATTACGCGTGTTGCTAGCACTGGAAAAATTGGTGACGGAAAAATTTTCGTGACGAACTTAGAACAAGTCATCCGTATTCGTACAGGTGAAACAGGTGCAGACGCTGTTTAACTTGGCACGAAGTTTGCTGAGTACCTAAGAACTCACAAAAACTTGGTTGGGGGATACGAATGAAAAAAATGCTACTTGCGTTCGGCATGGCCGGCGCACTTTTTGGTGGTTCTGTTGCATGGGCTGAAAATGCTGCAACAGCAACACCACCCGCAGAAGACATTGTGCTTGTTGAAGAAACAGGCGAAACCACACTGAATAATACGGCAGATACTCCAGCAGCAATTGCTGAAGCAGCGCCAGTTGAAACAGCAGTACCTGCAGAAGAAGCAACATTAGATACAGGTGATACTGCTTGGGTTTTAACATCCACCGCATTAGTTTTACTCATGACCATTCCGGGTCTAGCACTCTTTTATGGCGGTATGGTCCGTAAGAAAAACGTCCTGGCGACCATGGCGCATAGCTTTATTGCCGCTGCAGTCGTCAGCATTGTCTGGGTGATTATCGGTTATACCCTGGCCTTCGGGGAAGGGAATGCCTTCATTGGTAGCTTGGACAAATTTATGTTGGCCGGTATTACCACAGAGGCGCTTTCAGGCACCATTCCTGAAATTCTGTTTGTCATTTTCCAAATGACTTTTGCCATCATTACCGTTGCAATTATTAGTGGTTCGATCGCAGAACGGATGAAATTTGGTGCTTTCGTTGCCTTCATTGCACTTTGGGTAGTGATTGTCTATGCGCCGATTACTCACTGGGTCTGGGGCGGCGGCTGGTTGGGTAATGACGGTGCGCTCGATTTTGCTGGTGGTACAGTGGTTCACATCAACTCGGGTGTTGCTGGTCTGGTAGCAGCGTATATGCTGGGCAAACGTATGGGCTTGGGCCGTGAATCAATGGCGCCACACAACTTGACCCTTACTGTGGTGGGTGCATCTTTACTTTGGGTGGGCTGGTTCGGTTTCAACGGTGGTTCTGCCTTGGGTGCGAACGGCTCTGCAGGTTATGCGCTGGTGGTGACTCAGGTGGCAGCGGCAGCGGCAGCGATCTCTTGGCTGATTACTGAAAAACTGGCACGTGGCAAAGCATCTGTATTAGGCGGCGTATCGGGTGCAATTGCTGGTCTGGTGGTGATTACGCCAGCCGCAGGTTTTGTGACTGTCGGTGGTGCATTGGCGATGGGTCTGATTGGTGGTGTGGTGTGTTTCTGGGGAATTACTGCGCTGAAACGTGCTTTGAAAGCCGATGATTCTTTAGATGCGTTTGGTCTGCATGGTGTAGGTGGTGTGGTCGGTGCGATTTTGACCGCTTTTTTTGCCAGCGAATTCATTATGGGGGATGCTGCGCCAGCCAACATGATGAGCCAGCTTTGGGTTCAAGTTGAAGGTGTACTTGCGACCATCGCTTACTCTGCCATCATGACCTTCATCATCCTGAAAGTGATTGACTTGATCATTGGTATCCGTGTCGCATCTGATGATGAGCGCATGGGTCTGGATTTGAGCCAGCATGGTGAACGTGTCGAATAATAATAAACACACAATAATCAATATATAGTGCAAAACAGCCCAAATGGGCTGTTTTTTTTCTATATGTTGCGTAAGACTCTACAAAGTTTGCAATTTTTGCTACACTCGGAATCCATCTGGATTTGTTCAATTAAACCGCTATGCATTGCCCATTTTGCAATACTGCCGACAGTAAAGTGATTGATTCACGCCTGGCAGCTGAAGGCTGTCAGATTCGTCGTCGCCGTGAATGTGTCAGTTGTAATGAACGTTTTACGACTTTTGAAAGTTATGAAGTGGTGATGCCGCGCGTGATTAAATCGGATGGCAAGAATGAACCCTTTGATGAAGCCAAATTACGTCGTTCCCTGATGCATGCCTTGCAGAAACGTCCGGTAACCCAAGAGCAGATTGAAACAGTTTTGAGCGATATCCAGTTACAGATTCGCCGTTTGGGTGAGCGTGATGTGAAATCGCGTACCATCGGTGAAATTGTCATGCAGTCTTTATTCGCACTCGATCACGTGGCCTATGTGCGTTTCGCTTCGGTTTATCAGGATTTCCAGGATGTTGAAGCTTTTCGTCATCAAATTGAACAGATGCAACAGCGAGAATCACAAGAATAAGCATGTCTGAACTGAATCAAGATCAAGTCTGGATGCGCCGCGCAATTCAGCTTGCCCAGCAAGGTCAATACTCGACCAAGCCCAATCCGAATGTCGGCTGTGTCATTGTCAAAGATGGCGTCATTATCGGTGAGGGTTTTCATCCTCAAGCAGGGCAGCCGCATGCTGAAGTATTCGCGCTGCGTCAGGCTAGTGAGCAGGCACGTGGTGCAACCGCGTATGTCACTTTGGAGCCGTGTGCGCATTATGGGCGAACGCCGCCATGTGCCAAGGGTCTGGTTGAAGCTGGTGTGGCTAAAGTGGTCGTGGCCTGTCCTGATCCAAATCCGCTGGTGGCGGGCAAGGGTGTACAGATTTTAAAAGATGCCGGTATCGATGTTGAAGTCGGGATTGGTCAGGAACAAGCGCATCAGCTGAATCAAGGTTTCCTGAAAGCCATGGCGACCGGCATGCCGTATGTGCGACTTAAAATTGCATCCAGTCTGGATGGCCGTACGGCGATGGCATCCGGTGAATCGAAATGGATTACCGGAGCCGAGGCGCGTCAGGACGTGCAGTATTGGCGGGCCATTTCCGGTGCAGTCATCACTGGGATTGAAACAGTTCTGGCCGATGACTGTCAGCTGAATGTGCGGCAACTCGATGGCATTGAAGATATTGAAACAGTAGTACAGCCCAAGTGTATCATTTTGGATCGTCAGGGGCGTTTGCCATTAACGGCGAAAATTCTAGCGCAAGCCGACACCGTGTTGGTGATGGGACCTTTTCGGCAAGAGCTGGCCGATCTGGGTGTGTTACAATTGCCGGTACAGCCTTTAAAACAATTATTGTCCCAGCTGGCTGAGCAGCATCAGATTTATGATGTCTTGGTGGAAGCAGGGGCGACCTTATCTACGGCATTTTTACAAGAACAATTGGTTGATGAACTGATCAGTTACGTTGCACCGACTTTATTGGGTCAGTCTGCACGTACTATGTTTAATGCAGAATTCAGCCTTATGGCAGAACAACTCCGATTTAAGCTGCGCGATGTGACCCGCTTGGGTGATGACGTGCGCTTCAGGTTAATTCCTTTTCAAGAGACACTATGAGTTCAGAGTCTACGGTTTATCATAAACGTCGCCATGCGGCACGTACCACCGATGAATATCTTTTCCATCAGCTGGTTCCTTATCTGGGCAACAAACGCCGTTTATTACATTTGATTCTGGAAGCACTTGAAATTACAGGAACTCTGAAGCGTGAAGATGGCCGTGCGCCGATTTTTGCTGATTTTTTTGCTGGTTCTGGTGTGGTATCACGCTTAGCCCGTCAAAATGGTTATCGCGTGATTGCCAATGACTGGGAACCCTATAGCCATGCATTGAATCATGCGGTGCTGGCCTGTACTGAAGCACCGGCGTTTAAAGAATTGGGTGGCTATCAGAAAGCCATTGATTATCTGAACCGTCTGCCGGAAGTGAAAGGCTGGGTCACGCATAACCTGTGTCCGCGCAATGATGAAATTTATGATCCCGCCCGTGACCGTTTGTTCTTTAAACGTCGTAACGGCATGCGTATTGATGCGATTCGTCAGCAGATTGCAGCTTGGCAGGCCCAAGGTGCCATTGACGATGTAGAGATGTCTGCCTTGCTGGCACCATTACTGTATTCAGCCAGTTTTGTCAGCAATACCTCGGGCGTTTTCAAGAGTTTCCACCACGGCTGGGGCGGAAAAACCCAAACGGCGCTGGAACGGATTGAATCTTTACTGTGGCTGACCCCAAGCCGCTTTTGCGAGTCGGATCAGAAGAAAGGTATGGCTGCCGAAATGTGGTGTGTCGATGCCCAGCATCTGGCCAATCAGATGAGCGGTTTTGAAGTAGATGTGGCTTATCTGGATCCACCGTATAATCAGCATGCCTATAGCAGTAATTACCATGTCCTGAATGCTTTGACCTTATGGGATCAGGCCGATTTACCGACGCCAGATACCAAGGGCTTCAAGAGCGGGATTGACCGGGCATGGCGCAAAGAGCGTCCGAGCCAGTACAACTCTTCCAAATATGCCAAAGAAGCCTATGAAAACTTGTTGGCGACCATCAATGCGCGTTTCATTCTGACCAGTTATTCAACGGATGGTAATATCAGCGCCACTGATTTATTGCAGGCCAACCTGAAACGTGGCCGGGTGACCTTGCTGACTCAGGATGTACCACGTTATCGGGTCAGCAAACAGCGCCAATCTGAACGTGCACGCGTACTGGAATTTATTGTGATTACCGATACCCATGCCAGGTCAGGTCCACCGATCCGTCAACTCCTCAGCCAGTTGCATCATTATGCAGAATTGGGCGGTGTGGATACCACTGGTGTCAGTACCCAGTTGGCACTCTGGTAAAAGAATAGAAAAGGAAATAAAAATGTTTACAGGTATTATCGAAAGCCTCGGCAAAGTAGACAGTCTGCGAATTGTGGGTGGTGATGTACGTTTACGTATCCAGACTGACCTGGACATGTCGGATGTACATCTGGGTGATTCTATTGCTACAAATGGCATCTGCCTGACAGTCATCGACTGGGGCGAAAACTGGTATGCAGCTGATGTGTCCCGTGAAAGTCTGAACCGGACGACACTGGGCAACTGGAAAGCCGGTCAACCTGTTAACGTCGAAAAAGCCATGTTGCCGACCACGCGTTTTGGCGGCCATATTGTTTCAGGTCATGTCGATGCAGTCGGCGAGATCACTTTGGTGCGTGCAGATGCACGCTCGATTTATTATGAAGTCACTGCACCGGCTGAAATTGCCAGATATCTGGCAGAAAAAGGTTCGGTCACAGTCGATGGTATTAGCCTGACCATTAATCACTTGCGTGGCTGTGTGATTAGTCTGAACTTGATTCCGCATACGGCTGAACGTACCAATATCGGTACCTGGAAAGTGGGTAGCAAGGTCAATCTGGAAGTGGATGTGTTGGCACGTTATATCGAGCGTTTATTGCTCGGTGATAAAGCCGCAGATACCACTGAACAGTCTAAGATCAGCATGGATTTTCTGGCTGAAAATGGCTTTTTAAAATAAGCGGAATGCTTAAATACTGAACAGTCTGATTGAAAAATTAGACTGTTTTTTTATTTTTCGGGATAATCAGCAATTCAATTTGCAAATATTGCCTTGGTGGACGGGTCGAATGCTCGATTTTTTACTCAACTTGGAACAGTCATTACCGCTATTGCTTGATCAATATGGGGTATGGATCTACGCGATCCTGTTTCTGGTGATTTTTGCGGAAACCGGCTCAGTATTTTTCTTTTTTCTGCCCGGTGACAGTTTATTGCTGGCTGTAGGAGCTTTATGTGCCAGCAGCGATATATTGACCCTGCATTCGATGGGATTACTGCTCTTTACTGCATCGGTACTCGGCTACACCGTGAATTATTACACTGGAAAAGTGCTGGGCCTAAAATATTTTAATCGGCATTCACGCTATTTCAAGCCAGAATATATGGTGAAAACCAATCACTATTTTATGAAACATGGCGGTAAAACCATTCTGATTGCGCGTTTTATTCCTTTTGTTCGTTCATTTGGCCCTTTTGCTGCCGGTTCAGCCCATATGAGTTTTGCCACATTCAGCTTTTATAATATTACGGGTGGTATTCTCTGGATTGGTACTTTATTAAGTATTGGCTATTTGCTTGGAAATGCTGCCTTTATGCTGGCCGATGTGCTCTAAAAGATCAAATTAAAAATCCGAATCAGCCGGATGCCAGTTAGTTAAGCAATTGACTGGCATTTTCTTTTTTAAATTCATGATTATATTTGATGGGTGGAAAAGTCATCCGCAACTGTTTGAGGCATGCGGTGTATTGCACCGCAAGATATCTTCCTTGCGAAGCTCTGCTTCTCATTTGGACAAAACCAAATTAACCAATGCTTTACAGATGTTTGATGTAAAACCTTAAGGTTTCGTCGTGAACGACTAAACAGTTAAAGGGTCTATTTCTAAACTCCTTAACTGATCAGCATTACCGAATGAGCGGGCTTTTTATATGAGTTGGGATTTTTAATCAGGTCTCACTTGCTCGGAAAATTCTGAATTTTTCAGTATATAGTCGATTTCTTCTTGGGCCGCCACACGCATTTGTTCTCTTAGTGCATTGATGGTCTGTTCAATCACCGTTTCTGCCTCCAGTTCCAGACGCAAACGCACACTCTCTAATTCAGATAAAATGGTGTGGTCTTCAATCTGGATACGACCTTGGGCAAAGTAAAAACTATGCTCAGGATTTTTCTGATAACGGGCAACATAGTGCTGCATTTCTGTCTCTAGACTGAGGTTTATGTCAGCGAGGGCTTGGGTCTGCTCAGTAAATTTACGCTGTTCATCCTGATATAACTGTGCAATCGCAGCCTGCTCTGCAGCACGTTTATCGGCCAGGGCCTGTTCGAGTGCCAGCTGTCTGCGAATACGTGCAGCCTCAATCAATTCAGCCTTGCGCTGCGCATAGGCTTCTTCAATCTTGCGTTCAGATTCCTGCTGTAAGCGCTGATCACGAATCTGCCATTCTTCTAAAGAGGTTTCAGGCTTTAAAATGTCACAGATCCGAGAGAGGTCATCGATAAAGGTCTGACGTACAGCTTCTGGCACATTTAACCAGCGCTGTTTAAAATCTGGACCTACATTTAATGCCACATGCCTCTCCTTGTGGGTGATATCGGTTAAAGCTTATGGGTGTTGGGCTCAATACCTAAACGACGATATTGTTTGAATTTTTCACGACCCAGCTGTTTAGCCGTTTCATGGTTTTCAATGATCTCAATAATGTGACTAAATTTTGCGTAAGGTTCAAGTGCTTCCGGATTAAAATTGAAAATAATCCAGTCGGACTGTTCAGGCAATGTTGCCGAAATACACACGCTCGCCTCAGGCTGATCAATGCCATGCGGAATGAAACTCGCGGGATCAAAGCTCCACAGGCGTTCATCCAGCTGCTGCTGCAAGGCTGCATCGGCACATAGTAACCAGATCCGCGCCGGCTGGCGCAGAATCTTGCGGCATAAACGACAAGCACTTTCGACTTGTCGTTCAGGACTTTTTTCAAATAAATAAAAGCTGACCTTAGCCATTCGTTTGAACGCGGTTGGCCAGGAACTGCATCAATAATGGCACTGGACGCCCAGTTGCGCCTTTATTGGCACCTGAGTTCCATGCTGTACCTGCAACATCCAGATGTGCCCAGCGATATTCACGGGTAAAACGTTGCAAGAAGCAGGCTGCAGTGACAGAACCAGCTTTTGGGCCACCGATATTGCCAATATCGGCAAATGGTGAATCGAGTTGTTCCTGATAGTCATCTATGACCGGCATACGCCATACCCGGTCAAATGAATGCTGGCCGGCAGTTTCCAGTTCTGCTGCCAATTTATCATCTGGTGTGAACAGACCTGTCAGCACGGAACCCAAAGCCACCACACATGCACCGGTCAAGGTCGCAATATCAATCACCAGAGCAGGGTTGAAACGTTTCACATAGGTCAGGGTGTCACATAACACCAGACGACCTTCGGCATCGGTATTCAGGATTTCAACCGTTTGACCGCTCATCGTCGTGACGATATCACCTGGACGAGTGGCTTTACCAGAAGGCATATTTTCTGCTGCGGCAATGGTTCCTACCACATGCAGAGCTAAGCGGGACTCACACAATGCACGCATGGTACCCAGTACAGAGGCTGCACCGCACATGTCGTATTTCATTTCATCCATACCTGCGCCAGGTTTGAGTGAAATACCACCGGTATCAAAGGTAATGCCTTTACCGACCAGTACCACTGGCGCTTCACTACGCTCTGATTGATATTCAATGCTGATAATACGACCCGGACGCTCTGAACCCTGGCTGACTGCAAGGAAGGCACCCATGCCTAAATCTGCCATCTGTTGTTCATCCAGTACCGTGACTTTCAGTAAATCCGGATATTCAGCAGCCAAGGCGATGGCCTGATCTGCCAGATATTCCGGGAAACAGATATTGCCCGGACGGTTGCCCAGATCACGTGCCAGGTTTTGCCCGCTCTGTACTGCTTGAACCAGTTGCAGCTGTTCTGTCGTTAAAACGCTATGCGTGGCAATCAGGTCGATCTGTTCAAGTACAAATTCATTCTTTTTCGACTTATATTCATCATAACCATAGCTGGCTTGAGTCAAAGCCAGAGCAAACAGATAATGCAATTCTTGTGGAAGTTGTGTCAGGTCTACAGAAATCTGTTTGAATTTTTTTTGAGTGGCCTGAATAATAGTCTGGGCAATTTTTGCGAGTTTTGCTGGTTGCAATTCAGCGACTTTGCCTAAACCGATCAGTGCTGCATGGCTGGACTGGCTGACTTGGCCAATCAGGCTCAGACTTTCAGCCAAAGCTGCTTTGAACTGAGATGCTTCAATTAATCTGTCTAAATTGTTGATTTGATAGGTTGAGGTGGTATTTTGAAGTTGTTCTGAGTCAACTAAAATCAACAAAGATTGACTTGATCCATTCTCTGGGAATGACGTATTAATTGTAAGTTTCATATTCTGTTTTCACGCCTGTCTAGATTTGTAAATCATTCAGTCATTGAACCATTTATCTGAATAGAGTTTCAATGGGTAGGGCCGTCTAGGTTTTATATTTTTGCTATTCGGGTAAACTAGCACTCGTTTTATAGACCTTATTTTGGAAGAATTAATTTGATTATTCGGCGTTATCTGGTCAAGCAAGTTGTCTCGACATCCTTGGTGGTGATTGCCTTATTGACCTTGATCATGATGGGTGGCCGACTGATCAAGTATTTTGGTGTCGCAGCGCAAGGCCGTCTGGATGCAGGCATTTTATTTAGCATCATTGGCTACCGTTTGCCTGAGTTTTTGACCTTAATTCTTCCGCTCGGTTTCTTTATTGGCCTGATGCTGGTATTTGGCCGTTTATATGTCGACCATGAAATGGCGGTGATGAATGGCAGTGGTGTCAGCCGGCATCAATTGGCGCGCCTTCTGGTGCCGATGACCTTGGTGTTTCTCATTGCCCAAGCCGGCTTGATGCTCTGGGCAGCGCCATGGGGAATCCGCCAGTTTGAAGCGCTGACCACCAGTCAGGCGGTACGCACCGGCTTTGATCTGGTACGACCCAAAGAATTTATTTCCTCTGGCCCCTATACCATTTATGCCGGTGATCTGTCCGAAGACCGTAAAAACTTAAAAGATATTTTCTTCTATCAGCGAGCAGAAAAACCCGGTAAACCGGATGTGATGATTCTGGCCCAGGAAGCCACCCGCATTGAGGTGCCAAATGATGCGGCCAATGTGGTCGATCTGATTCAAGGTCGCCGTTATGAAATCTATCCGGGCACTCCGCAATATACCCAGGCTGAATTTGCAAGCTATCGTCTGCGTTTAGAAAATGATGAGGAAGCACAGTTTGCCAGTGCTGAAGTTGAAGCCCTGCCAACCTCGCAATTGTGGCAGAACCGTCAGGATCCTGTGGTGGCCAGTGAATTAGGCTGGCGGGTATTTGTACCATTTGCGATTCTGATTGCTTTGATTCTGGCCGTGGCCTTGTCTGAAGTGAGTCCGCGCCAAGGTCGTTATCTCAAGTTATTTCCGGCGCTCATGATCTTTGCCAGTCTGATTGTGGCGTTAATGGCCGTGAAAACCCGGATCAGTAAAGAGGAAATGGGGATCTGGGCTTATCCATTGATCCTGATTGCTTATGCGATGGCGGGTGCCTTGTTCTCACGTAAACAGAATTTGGCCCCGAAAATCAAGAAACAGATTCAGCGAGTGAGGTCTTAATAATGTTGGCACGTCGTATAGTTGCAAAACATGTGACCCAAACCACTGCGCTGGCGATGCTGGGTGCAACCGCTGTGTTGGCGGGTTTACAGGTGTTATTTACTTATCTGGGTGAGCTGGGTTCACTAAAAGAAGGTTATGGCGCCTGGGATGCCTTGAAATATGTGCTCTGGGGTGCTCCGAATTATCTTTATGAAATTCTGCCGATCTCGGCGCTGATCGGTGCGGTTTTAGGTTTGGGCACATTGGCCTCAAATAGTGAACTGATTGTGATGCGTTCGATCGGGATCAGTCTGTGGCGGATTGTTGGCTGGGTGATCCGTTCAGCATTACTGCTGGTGGTCTTGTCATTTGCCTTAAGCGAGTGGGTGATTCCCTATACCAATGAACAGGCCAAGAGCGTAAAAAGTTCGAGTAAAGCCGCACAACTGGGCGAAGTGCGGGGTTACTGGACCCGGGAAGGGCAGCGCTTTATTTATATTGATTATGCCAATTCGCAAGGTCAGCTGAAAAATGTGCAGATGCTGGATTTTGATGAAAATTATCGCTTACGCGGCACCTTGCAAGCGGATCAGGGTGAATTCGTCACAGATGGCTCCTGGACATTAAGCAATACCGAGCAGTTCGATATTCTGCAAAATGGTAGTGCTACCCTGATCAAGCAGGAACAGCAACCTTTGGCACTGGCATTACAGCCAAAATATGTGCATATGGTCACCATCGATCCTGAAGACTTGTCACCGAGCCAACTGATCAGTTTCACAAGTTATATGCATGAATATAGTCAGGTGCCAAAAACCTATCAACTGGCTTTCTGGCAGAAACTCGGTTCTCCTTTTGCCCTGATTGCACTGGTGGTGATTGCCTGTTCATTTATTTTCGGGCCGCTGCGTCAGCAATCCATGGGTTTTCGTCTGGTGATTGCCTTATTTGCCGGTCTGGGCTTTTTCTATCTACAGGATTTCCTCGGCTATGCCAGTCTGGTCTATGCGCCATCTCCGGCATGGTTTGTCTTTATTCCGATTCTGATCATGTTCGGTATTGGGGGTTACCTGCTGCATCGGGCACGCTAAGACCCAGGAAAATAGAACAAATCAATCGCGATGAGCGGCTTAAACCATACTCTGGTCATGGCCTCTTTTTGCAAACTTCGCTAAAATAGAGCGATTAATTCGTAGACGAACAGAGTATTTCATTATGACGGATGCAACTGCTGGCAAAATCCCTCACGTTTTGGTGATTATGGATGGTGTGGGTCATCGCGAAGCGGTCGAAGACAACGCGTTTTTAGCAGCTAAACGACCAAATTTAACTGCAATGCAGGACAAGCATCCGCATGGTTTGATCTCGGGTTCAGGCGAAGATGTTGGTCTGCCAGATGGCCAGATGGGGAACTCGGAAGTCGGACATATGAACCTCGGTGCAGGTCGTGTGCTGTATCAGGATTTTACCCGGATTACCAAAGACATTCGTACCGGTGATTTCTTCAATCATGAAGTACTCGTCGATGCGGTGGAGAAAGCCAAAGCTTCAGGTGGTGCAGTGCATTTGCTCGGCCTTTTATCTCAAGGCGGTGTGCATTCGCATGAAGACCATATTGTTGCGATGGCTGAACTGGCACTCAAACGTGGTGTCAAAGTTTATTTGCATGCTTTCCTGGATGGTCGTGATACGCCGCCACGAAGTGCCCAACCGTCATTGGAAAAACTGGATGCGCTGTTTGCACAATATCCGGGTCAGGGTCGTATTGCCAGCATGATTGGTCGTTACTTCGCGATGGATCGTGACAACCGTTGGGATCGCATCGAACAGGCCTATCGTTTATTGACTGAAGGCGAAGCGGCCCGTACAGCTGCCACCGCAGTTCAAGGTCTGGAACAGGCTTATGCCGCAGATGAGTCGGATGAGTTTGTCAAAGCCACCCGCATTGGTGAGCTGGCAAAAATTCAGGATGGTGATAGCGTGGTCTTCATGAACTTCCGTGCTGACCGTGCCCGTGAAATTACCAAAGCCTTTGTTGAAAAGGACTTTGCTGGATTTGCACGTAAAGTGGTGCCGAACTTAGCCAAGTTTGTGATGTTGACGCGTTACCAAGCAACGATTGATGCGCCTGTGGCCTATATGCCAGAAGCGTTGGTCAACTCGATTGGTGAATACCTGTCAAATCTGGGTAAAACCCAATTGCGTATTGCTGAAACTGAAAAATATGCACACGTGACGTTCTTCTTTAGTGGCGGTCGTGAAGATGAATATCCGGGTGAAAAACGTATCCTGATTCCATCACCAAATGTAGCAACTTATGACCTCAAACCGGAAATGAGTGCTTATGAAGTGACTGATGAGCTGGTCGCTGCGATCAATTCAGGCGAATTTGACCTGCTGGTGGTGAACTATGCCAATGGTGATATGGTCGGTCATACCGGTGTTTTTGATGCCGCAGTGAAAGCGGTCGAAGCGGTCGATACCTGCTTAGGCCGGGTTTATGAGGCGGTGATGGCGCAAAAAGGTCATATGCTTATCACTGCCGATCATGGTAATGTAGAGCAGATGCAGGACTATCACAGTGGTCAGGTGCATACTCAACATACCACTGAATTGGTTCCATTTATTTATGTAGGTCCAACTCAGGCCACGATCGCAGAAGGTGGCGTATTGGCAGATGTCGCACCAACCTTATTAAGTCTGATGCAAGTTCCAGTCCCTGCGGAAATGCAAGGTCGCAACCTGATTGAACTGAATCAATAATTTTCGATAAGATTTTAAAGAAAGGTAAAAAATGGCAACAACACATTGGAAGTCTGTCGTTATACCATGCTTACTGATGTGTTTGAGTCATTCGGCCTGGGGTGCGGGCTCAAAAGAGCCGGCATTCGATGATATGGAAATGGATGGTCAGGTCTATACTGAAATTCCTGTGGCATCCATTCAAGAATTTGTACAAATTTACGGCATCGTCAAAGACAATTATATTCAAGACAAAAATGAAGACGCCTTGTTCCAACAGGCAATCCAAGGGCTAGTCAGTGGCTTAGACCGCTATTCGCGTTATTTGTCTCCTGAAGATTATAAGCAGCTACGTGAATATACTGAAGGTGATCTGGCCAGCATTGATTTCGATCTGCAATTTAACTCGCAGATGAAGCAATGGATGGTGCAGGGATTGAGCGCCGATGCCGACTCTGCCAAGCAGGGACTGCGTAATGGTGTCACGGTCTATAAAATTGATGATCAGGTACTGAGTAGCCTGAATCAGGAGCAGGTGCGACAGTTATTGAGCGGGGCGGTCGGCTCTACGCTGAGCATACAGCTTTCCCCGCAAAGTCCGGTGGTTCGTCTGGTAAGGAATACCAAGCTCGATACTGAAATTAAATCCAGTCTGCACAATAATCAGGTACTGGTATTGCAGGTCAAAGTTTTCCAGCAAGATACAGCCAATGAAATCAAGCGCCTGATTGAAAGCTATTCTGACAGACGCTTAAAAGCGGTGATGTTTGATCTACGCAATAACCCGGGTGGCTTACTTTCTGCCGCAGTAGAATCGGCCGATTTATTTTTGAATCAGGGTGTGATTGTCTCGACCCAAAGCCGTTCGGAAGGCAATCAGCAATTTCAGGCGCTGCCAAGTTTTGAATTTCAGAATCTGAAAGTGGGCGTTCTGATTAATAACCGTTCAGCTTCGGCAGCTGAAGTCTTTACGGCAGCATTGAAAGAACATAGCCGGGCTTGGGTGGTCGGTGAGCAAAGCTATGGCAAAGGTGTGGTACAAAAGCTATTTCCACTGAGTAATGGTTCTGCTTTACAAATGACAGTGGCACAATACTTCAGTCCGAGTGGTCAGATGATTGAAGGGCGGGGCGTGCAGCCACATTTCAGTTATCCGTTTAAGCAGGAAATGCGTGAGGAGAGCTATCTGGAACACGTCACAGACCTGCTGCTCCTGCAAAAATAATTATTCGTCTTCCTCAGTATCCAGTCCGAACTTTTTCAAACGATAGCGTAGGGAGCGGAATGACATACCGAGCTTTTTCGCGGCCAGTGTGCGGTTCCAGTGCGTTAGATTCAGCGCATTGAGTAGAACTTCTTTTTCAATCTTTTCTAAATATAGCTCTAGGCCTTCTTCTGGGAGCTTTCTCGGGGCAATCAGGGTGTCAGTCGCAATAATCTCGCTCGTGAGCGTATTCATCTCCTGAGCGCTATTAAGAGCCTGACGTAACGGTGCACTTTGCAGATGCTGAAGATCAATCCGCTCTTCATCACTCAAGGTAATTGCACGTTCCATAATATTACGCAATTCACGTACATTACCCGGATAATATTGTTCCAATAAAAATTCTTTACTACGTTCTGTCAGTTTTTTATTGGCAATGCCCCATTCCTGGCAAATCTTCTGAATAAAATGTTCGGCGAGTAAGAGAATATCCTGACTCCGTTCACGCAGCGGCGGTAAAGTCAGATCCATCACATGAATACGGAAATATAAATCCTGACGGAATTTGCCTTGTTGTACCAAGGCTTCCAGATCCTGATGAGTGGCACTGATGACGCGGAAATCCACATCAATTTCAGTATCTGAACCGAGGGGACGAATACGTTTTTCCTGTACGGCACGTAACAGTTTGACCTGCATAGCAAGTGGTAATTCGGCAATTTCATCCAGAAACAGGCTGCCGCCATGTGCCGATTGAATCAGCCCCTGTTTGTCCTGAGCGGCGCCAGTAAAGCTGCCTTTCTTATGCCCAAACAGTTCGCTTTCCATCAGTTCAGTGGGAATCGCACCACAGTTAATTGCAATAAATGGGCCTTCATTACGGTTGCTCAGGCGATGGACCAGATTGGCCACCACTTCCTTGCCAGTTCCCGATTCACCAGTAATAAAAACCGGTGCCTGTGAGCGGGCAATTTTTTGTAAGGTAATACGTAAGTGCTGAATCGGTATCGATTGCCCAATCAGCATTTTATGTTCTAAAGCATCATTTGGATTATTATGGGAATAATCCACCGGTTTATTCAGTGCTTTTTGTAGCAGCTGTTCCAGATGTTTCTGATTGATCGGTTTGCTGACAAAGTCAAAGGCACCGGCCTTGAGTGCAGCAATCGCGATTTCCATGTTGCCATAGGCGGTCAGAACCGCGACCGGAAGTGCAGGATAGAGATGACCAATCCAGTCCAGTAACTCCAAACCATTGCCATCGGGCAGGTTCAGGTCAGTTAAACAGGCATCATATTGATGATCTGCAAGATATTTTTTAGCATCTTGCAGACGATGTGCGATGTGCGTACGAATCCCCATCCGCAGCAACGACATTTGCATGAGGGTGCATAAATCTTCTTCATCATCCACCAAGAGCACCAGTGGCTGTTGTTCCACACTCATTTCCCTTAAACCCCTTTATACCGTAATACGTTGGCAGCTAATGCGAAAGCATGCGCCCTGTTCTTGTTGTATATAGTTTAATTGTGCCTGATTTGCTTCACAAAAACTATGTGATAAGTACAGTCCTAATCCGGTTCCACTAATCGAGGTACTGAAAAAAGGTTGAAATAATAGGGCTTGGTCGTGTATGGCTACACCTGAGCCGAAATCCCGGATATCAATCCAGACCCGATGTTCATAGGGATGTATATTCAGCTGAATGTAATTGGCATCTGCTGAATTGTGACGGATGGCATTGCGAAGCAGGTTAATCAGGACTTGCCGGAACTGCGCTTCATCGAACTGAATCAGCAGCGGCACATCAATATTAAATTGAATCTGATCGCAAATATCGGCCAAATCTTCCTGGATAAATAACGGGATAAATTCATTGAGATGAATCGGCACCGGATGGGTTTCTTTATTTTTGACCATATTCAGCGTGTCCTGAATAATCCGGTCGATCCGGGTCGCCTGTCGGCCAATCATCTGGTTGAGTACTTGTTGTTGTTCATTGTCAGAGTCAAGGTATAAATCATTGGCCTGCACAATAGCTGCCAATGGATTACGAATTTCATGCGCAATACTGGCTGAAAGCTGGCCCAGTGCAGCAAGCTTGAGTTGCTGCACCTGTTGATTGAGTTTTTTGGCATCCTGTAACACCAATAACATCAGGGTTTGATGCGGCACAATCAGCTTTTGTACCTGTACATGAATGTTATAGCGACTTTGCTGTGATTCAAATTGAAAACGCTCGCCATTTTCCAGCGTTTCAAACTGGATCAGTTCAAATAAATCTGGTTGTGACTGGTAGAGGGTAAATTTCTCATGCGCAAATTTTGCTTCGATCCCGAGCAGTGTACAGGCCGCAGGGTTACTCAGGACCACATGATAATTTTCATCCAGCACCAGATAACCGGTTTCGATCTGTTCCAGAATATAACGGTTAATATTCTGTAAGCGATAAAGTTCCAGAGATTGCGAAAAGTTCAGGTTTTCCAGAATCTGAAAACGGCGCACCGCAATTTGCCCGGTTCCATAGACCACAAAGAACAAAAAGGCCAGCAGGGCACTATTACTGATATTGCTTAAGGAAGAAAATGCAAAAATACTGCCGATAAAATGTTGATATATGACACTAATCACAGCAATCAGCGTGACCACCAAAGCTTTTTTTGCATCCAGCAATAACGATGCGGAAAAGATGGTAATCACAAACAGCAAACCAATTTGCAGATTAGGCCCGTCACTTGCCAAAGTCAGTAAACTTAAGACGCAGACATCGCTAAAGAAAATCATAATCAGCTGCGGCTGGATCAGGCGTCTGATCCATTTCAGTGCGAACAGCTGCGCTGTATTAATGGCAACACCGATTCCCAGCGCATAATAATACAGTTGTGGATATTGATAATCGCCGGTTAGCTCGGGGTAGGTCAGCAGAAAAATCAGCAGCAGGCCAGTGCTGATCAGCAGGCGATACGCACTATACCAGATCCCTAAATGATACTGATTGAGTTCAGAATAATTGGTTTTTTGTGCCATATGCAGCGCGACTCGCCAAAGGCTAAGGTTTAATCAGCCCATAGCGCATGGCCAGATGCGTCAGTTTGACATCACTATCGATATTCAGTTTTTCAAAAATCCGGTAACGGTAGGTATTTACGGTTTTAACACTGACAAAGAGTTTGTCGGCAATTTCCTGAGCGCTGATACAATTCACCACCATCATTGCCACTTGCATTTCACGTTCAGAAAGTGCATCAAAAGGCGATTGTTGTGTATCAGAAAGGTAAGAACTGGCCAACTGCTCTGCAATATCAGCACTGAAATATTTACCGCCTTGCATGACTTTATTGATGGCGCGAACCATTTCCGAAATCGGCGCCCCTTTGGTAATATAACCTTTGGCTCCGGCTTTTAATAACAGCGAAGGATAGGGTTCTTCTGCCAGACCGCTGACAGCCAGTACTTTGGTTTCAGGGGCGCTCTGAAGCAGACGACGCGTGGTTTCTACGCCACCAATGCCCGGCATATTCACATCCAGTAAAACCACATTCGGATGATGCTGACGAACCAGAGAAATCGCTTCTTCACCAGATTCAGCCTGTCCAATCACCTGAACCTCCGCATGGTCTTCCAGCATTCTGCAAATTCCAGTACGTACTAATTCATGGTCGTCCACAACTAAAACTGTGATCACCTACGCTCTCCCTCTGTTAAAAAAATCATTTTTTTGTTACATAAAGCAAAATAAGCTTGCAATGAAAGTACAAAATTAGCAATCCTATTCGCAAGATAAAATCTGAAACTTATCACACAGTGTCAAGATCAAAAAATGTTCTGCAATGTGTTTAAATGTAAGGCATATTAGAGGTAATACGCAAATCAATCTTACCTCTGTTAGTTGAGTGAAGAAATAGTGAAGAAAATAAACAAGTCTTTAAGGCATGTATTGGGCCTGTCCGTGTTAGTCAGCATGAGTGCGACAAGTTTTGCTGAAATCATTATGAATTCTGGCACGACAGAGGGCGGATCCAGCATTAGTTGGTCTTCTGAGGAAGTCAATCAGCTGATGAGTGATGATTTCCGTGTGGCTGCTGATGAGCCTTCGCCACCCGGTTCAGCCACCGTGACCACGACCTTGCGTCAGAGTGTACCGAGCACCCAGCAGTCGGTCAGTGTTCAGCAACCAGCAAAAACAACACAGATTTTTGATACAAACAGTTATAGCAATCAACCCTCTGTAAATGCCCGTGCTGCATTGGTTATGGATGCGCAAACCGGTGAGGTACTGTTTAGCAAAAACACCAATACCGCTTTGCCGATTGCATCTATTACCAAATTAATGACAGCAGTGGTGATTTCCGATGCACGTTTAAACATGTCAGAAAAAATCACGCTGCAACAGGCTGATTTCTCTTGCGCAGGTTGTAAAAGCTCAAGCTCGACCTTACGTGCTGGCGATAGCATGAACCGTGCCGAAGCTTTATTGTTTGCTCTAATGAAGTCTGAAAACCCGGCAGCTGCAGCCTTGGCGCGAACGTATCCAGGTGGTCGCAGTGCATTTATTGCAGCGATGAACAGTAAGGCCAAGGCCTTAGGCATGAATTCATCCCGCTTTATGGAATCAACCGGCTTACACCCTGGAAATGTGGCATCAGCACGTGATTTGGGTATTTTAGTGAATACCGCTTCTCAATATGGTTTGATTCGTCAATTCTCGACCACACCAAGCTATGACTTTAACTTGGGTTATCGTGTACTGAAATCGAATAATACCAATGCACTGGTGCGTAACGGCGGCTGGAATATCAATATTTCTAAAACCGGTTTTATTAATGAAGCAGGGCGCTGTGTGGTGATGCATACGACCCTGAATAACCGTCCGGTGGCAGTGGTACTGTTAGGTGCAAATAGCTCACAGGCGCGTACCAATGATGCGACCCGTTTGATGAGCTGGGTGAGCCAGCAACCAAAACGAATCTAATCTCTGCGCTCATAAAAAACCCTGCGAATGCAGGGTTTTTTATTCTGGCTGAAATTACATGTTCGACAGAATAGAGTCTTTTACCTGAGCCATGGTTGCGTCGATAGACAGCATCACCGCATCGGCACATTGTTTGATCGCGGTATCTGGATCTTTTAGACCATTACCGGTTACGGTACATACGATTACTGAACCTTCAGCGATTTTACCTGCTTTGATATCACGGATTGCACCGCCAACAGACGCAGCAGATGCAGGTTCTACAAACACACCTTCATACATCGACAGCAGACGTTGTGCTTCAAGAATCTCAGCATCCGTCAGTTCATCAAACCAGCCGTTTGAATCACGAACGACAGCTTTGGCATGATTGAAGCTTTGCGGATTACCAATACGAATTGCAGTTGCAACAGTTTCCGGATTTTCTACTGGACCACCACGCAGGAACGGAGCAGCACCAGACGCTTGGTAACCTGCCATGATTGGCAAGCCAGCCGGTTTAGGACCAGTGAAAGCATCGGTTTCAGCATCGTAAATCACTTGCTCAAATTCTTCTTTCGACTGATTGGCCACCGCTTCGGTATAGCCCATCCAGTGTGCAGTGATATTACCTGCGTTACCCACTGGCAGGCAGTGGTAATCCGGGGCACGACCTAAAGCTTCAACGATCTCGTAAGCAATGGTTTTTTGACCCTGCAGGCGGTACGGGTTGATTGAGTTTACAATCGTTACCGGTGCCTGATCTGCAACTTCCTTCACCAGACGCATGCCGTCATCGAAGTTACCACGAATTTGCATGGTGATCGCACCATACATCATCGCTTGCGCCATTTTACCCATGGCAATTTTGCCTTCCGGGATGAGCACGAATGCTTTGATACCGGCACGAGCAGCGTATGCAGCCGCAGCAGCAGAAGTATTACCAGTGGATGCACAGATGATGGCTTTAGAGCCTTCTTCAACGGCTTTGGTCACTGCCATAGTCATACCGCGGTCTTTAAATGAACCAGTCGGGTTTAAGCCCTCGTACTTCACATAAATTTCAACATCTTTACCAATAATGCGTGGAATATTCTCAAGCTTGATCAGGGGAGTATTACCCTCACCCAAAGAGATCGCACGAGTAGTTGCAGACACTGGTAAACGGTCGCGATAGCGGTCAACTAAACCAGTATAACGATTGGCATTCGACATGATGATGTTCCAATTGTGTGTAGAGCTTGGCAAGGGGAAATACTCCCCTTAACCCGATTAATTATCAAGCGATTCTAAACGAATTCGTACAATTTCGCCATGAATGACGGGTAATGCTTGAATTTGTGAGAGCGCTGCATCCATTTTTGATTCGACGATAGGATCGGTCAGAATCACGATCGGAATAAGGTCTTTTAAGCGAGGTTGCTGCATGATGGCATCAATACTGATTCCGGCACGACTGAGGATCGTGGTGACATCGGCAAGCACGCCCATTTGATCTTCGGCATTAATACGGATGTAATAGCCGGTGGTCATTTGTTCACGACTCAAGATCGGTAAATCGGTCAGGGCTTCAAAGGCCAGTTGCGGAATGGTTCCAGCACCGTCTTCGGTATAAATGATATCACGGACAATATCCACCACGTCTGCGACCACAGCAGAAGCCGTTGGGCCTGCACCCGCACCTGCGCCGTAGTACAGCGTTGGGCCAACCGCATTGGCTTGTACCAGTACGGCGTTTTTCACGCCATTGACGTTGGCAATCAGTTCTTCTTCAGGAATCAGGGTTGGATGAACACGGAGTTCAATCCCGGCATCGGTGCGGCGTGCAATTCCCAGGTGCTTGATACGGAAACCGAGGTCTTCTGCATATTTCACATCTTGTGCAGTGACTTTGCCAATACCTTCAGTAAAGACTTTGTCGAACTGAAGTGGAATACCAAAGGCACATGACGCCAGAATAGTCAGTTTATGTGCAGCATCAATGCCTTCCACATCAAAGGTTGGATCGGCTTCGGCATAACCCAGTTCTTGCGCTTCTTTGAGCACGTCTTCAAAAGCACGGCCTTTTTCACGCATTTCGCTGAGAATGAAGTTCCCCGTACCATTGATGATGCCCGCCAGCCATTCAATCTTGTTGGCCGCCAGACCTTCACGAATCACTTTAATAATGGGAATACCGCCAGCCACTGCCGCTTCATAGGCAATCTGCACGGCGTTGTCTTCAGCCGCTTTAAACAGCTCATTCCCATGTTCAGCCAAGAGTGCTTTGTTGGCAGTGACAATATGCTTGCCATGTTTCATGGCTTCCATAATAATTTCAAAAGCAGGATGAATCCCGCCCATGACTTCGACCACCACGTCTACGTCAGGTTGACGCACGATGTCCATTAAGTCTGCACTTTGTTTCACTGATGCAGGTAGGTCCAGATCAGGACGTGGACGACGGGTGCCTACATAGGTAATTTCAATTTCACGACCGGTGCGACGTTTAATCTCAGCAGCATTTTCTTTTAATAGTTTCAAGGCACCACCACCTACAGTACCAAGACCGAGGATAGCCAGACGAACTGGTTTCACGTCACACTCCAAATAAACAGTTTTTTACGAGAACCTAGATCATAGCTAAAAAAACGCCATGACTCTAGGGTCATTTCAGAATATCTTTATCTATAAAATAAAGTTAAATAACGTATTAAAATGAGTTATTTAAGTCGCTTCAATAATTCAGCGCTAGACAGATATCCGCCGAGGTAAACCCCTTCCGAACTATAAATGGCAGGGGTGCCATTCACACCCATATTCAGGCCCATGTGATATTGATCTTGAACAGGATTTTCACATTTCTCTGCACTAATCTGTGCGCCGGCAATGGCCTGATCAAAAGCACTATGACGGTCAGCACTACACCAGATTGCTTCCATGGCCGGCATATGCTGTTCACCACGCGGCCAGGCGATATAACGAACTTCAATACCTTTACTATTCATTTCATCCATTTGTTCATGGAATTTATGGCAATACGGACAGCTGACATCGGTAAAGACATAGACCACATGCTTGGCCTTGCCTTTGGCCGGATAGATCAGCAGATCTTCTGCTTTCAGTTCGGCAAAGAGTTTGTTGTTGACCCCAGCTTGCAGGTTTTCACTGACATTATGCAGCTGTTTATCACCGAGTCGGATCACGTCGCCCTGAATCAGGTATTTACCATCGCTGGTGACATAGACCGCAGACATGCCTTCCAGACTGACCCAGAACAGGTTCGGAACTTCGGTGGCTTTAATATCGGTAATTTTGGCACTGATCCCCGCAGTTTTGAAATGCTTTTCCAAGGTAGAGACCAGACGCTGTTGTGCATTGCGTTCGGTCAGGGTAGAGGCTTCTCCCGTTGCTGGTGCACTTGCAGTCAGTGTATCTTGCTTTTTAGTGTTGTTATCGGAATTGGAACATGCGCTAAGCCCCAAACCAGCAGCAAGTGTACAAGCCATAAAAACTTTTGAGCGGGCAAATGTCATAAATAACCCTTTTCTTCTTGGACTAAAAACAGAGCATTAGCATAACAAAAAAAAATACAAACACGTCAAACTTCTCAGTTTATTCCATATGTAGATGTTTTAAGCCCGTGGATGATGCGCTGCATGCAGCTGCTGCATCCGCACTTGCGCGACATGGGTATAAATCTGGGTGGTCGACAGGTCACTATGTCCAAGCAGCATCTGTACCACACGTAAATCTGCGCCATGATTGAGCAGATGCGTCGCAAAGGCATGCCGCAAGGTGTGCGGTGACAGCTCGGATGCAATCCCGGCCTGTAAAGCATAGCGTTTAATCGCATACCAGAAATTTTGCCGGCTCATGATGCCGCCATGCTGAGTCAAAAACAGATAATCGGTTGAGGTCTTATACAGTTGTGGACGGGCTTCATTCAGATATTTTTCCACCCATTCACAGGCCATCTGTCCCATCGGTACCAGCCGTTCTTTATTGCCTTTACCGACGATGCGTAAATAGCCCTGTTTTAAGTTAATCAGTTCCAGACGTAAGTTAATCAGTTCAGTGACACGTAAACCGCAGGCATACAGCACTTCAAACATGGCACGGTCACGCAGGCCTAAAGCAGTATTGATATCGGGGGCATCAATCAAGGCCTCAACATCGGCTTCAGACAAATCTTTGGGCAAGGCACGGCCAAGCTTCGGGGTTTTATGCGCTGCCACCGGATTATCACTACGCAGCTTCTGTTCACGCAGAAATTTATAAAATGAACGCAAGGCTGACAGACAGCGGGCAATTGAGCGTGGGCTTTTTTGCTGTTTGGTCAGTGCAATCAATACATCGGAAATATCGTCATGGGTCCATTCTGGCAAAGGCTTGCTCAGACATTCTGCACATTGCAGCAAATCAGATAAATAGGCATTTCGGGTGTGTGGACTGACCGTTTGCGCAATCAGATAATCACGAAAACCCTGTAAATAGCTCAAGGCTTCAGGAATTTGAACCGGGGCGGGAATACGGGGTTTTTTATTCAGCATAGGGTGCAAGGATCTGATCTGAAAAAGCGATGAATTTAATAGGTATTCTCCACTGTAGTTTAATTTCACCAGACTGTCGATGTGATATAAAAACTAATTCAGCATGTAATCAATCTTATTTGTTAATTATTCTCATTTGTTTGTATACTGTACAAAATAGTTCAGGAATTTCACGGTGCGTTTGTCTGATTTAAAAGCAAAACAAATTGCCATCATTCGAAAAGTGAGTCGAACAACTGATGGTGAAAGTGCTCTACACGATGTCGTCGCGAGTCGTTTGGAAACTCTAGGCTTTGTGCCGGGTACGAAGGTACAGGTGATTACGAAAGGTATTTTTGGTGGAGATCCCATTTTGATTCAAGTTGGATTTACCCGTTTTGCTTTGCGTAAATCAGAAGCAGCCAAAATTGAAATCGAACAGGCGGTGTCGGCATGAGTGATACATTACGTATTGCCCTTGTCGGTAACCCTAATTGCGGTAAAACTTCATTATTCAACCATTTAACCGGAACACGCCAAAAAGTTGGTAACTATGCGGGGGTCACGGTTGAACGTAAAGTCGGTACGTTTCAGCTTGCTTCAGGCAAAGCGGTGCGGGTACTGGATTTGCCAGGGACTTATAGTCTGGATGCGACCAGCCCGGATGAAGAAATCACCCGTAATGTGGTGCAAGGTAAAATCGCAGAAGAACAGCAGCAGGATGCATTCTTATGTGTGGTAGATGCCACCAACCTGAAGCTGCATCTGGGTCTGGTACTGGAAATGATTGCCCTGGGTCGTCCGGTTCTGGTCGTACTCAACATGATGGATGAAGCACGCCGTCGTGGCATGCAGATCAATACCCAGAAACTGTCTGAACGTCTGGGCGTGCCCGTGGTGGAAACTGTAGCGGTACGCAGTTCAGGCATTGAAAACCTGAAGAATGCCTTGGATCAGGGAAAATTCTCGGTACCGCAGACTGAATTGAGCGGCCTGAAAGGCGATACCCATCAGCAAGTGGCAGCCATTCTGAGTGATGTGGTCAATTTCATTGATCAGGAAGACAAACGTACCGATTTTCTCGACAAGATTTTTTTGCATCCGGTACTGGGTCTACTTAGTCTGGCGGTAATGATGTTTGTGATTTTCCAGGCAGTATTTGCCTGGGCCGCACCCTTCATGGATGGCATCGAAACCTTCTTTGGCTGGCTCGGGGAGTTCCTGGGTGAATATATTGCGCATCCCTTGCTCAACAGTCTGGTGGTGGACGGGATTATTGCTGGTGCCGGCGGGGTGGTGGTATTCCTGCCACAGATTCTGATTCTGTTCTTCTTTATTCTAGTCTTGGAAGAATCAGGTTATTTACCACGAGCAGCCTTCTTGCTCGATAAGCTGATGTTTAAAGCGGGCCTGTCAGGCCGTGCCTTTATTCCGTTATTGTCCAGCTTTGCCTGTGCCATTCCCGGCATCATGGCATCGCGTACCATCAGTGATCCGCGAGATCGTTTAACCACGATTTTTGTGGCACCATTGATGACCTGTTCAGCACGTTTGCCGGTATATGCCTTGCTGATTGCAGCTTTCATTCCACAGCAAACTGTCTGGGGTTTTATGAACCTGCAAGGTCTGGTGTTATTTGGCCTGTATATGGCGGGTATTGTCAGTGCTCTGGCGGTGTCTTTTGTACTGAAATTTTTCCATAAAGATAAATCCCAGCACATGCTGTTGATGGAGCTGCCAAGCTACCGTTTCCCGGATCTGAAAAACGTCTGGATCGGCTTGCTGGATCGCGGCAAAATCTTCTTGAAGCGGGTCGGCGGCATCATCTTTGCCTTATCGATTGTACTCTGGTTCCTGTGCACCTTCCCGCAACCCCCAGAAGGTGCGACTTTGCCGGCGATTGATTATTCACTGGCAGGTATGCTCGGTCATCTGATGCAGCCAATCTTTGCACCGCTCGGTTTTAACTGGCAGATCTGTATTGCCTTGATTCCAGCCATGGCAGCACGTGAAGTGGTGGTTGCTGCATTGGGCACTGTCTATGCACTGTCTGCCGTAGATGACGATGCAATGTCCGAAGGTCTCTCTTCACTCATCAGTAGTGGTGGTGATCTGGGCTGGTCAGTGGCGACAGGTCTGTCTTTACTGGTGTGGTTTATTTATGCACCGCATTGTCTGGCAACTTTGGCGACAGTCAAACGTGAAACTGGTTCCTGGAAAACGGTCAGTATCATGACGGTTTACCTGTTTGGTTTGGCATATTTCATGTCATTCCTGACTTATCAAATTGCTTCATATTATTTGGGCTAATCTCAGGTTGGCCTCGGCCCGTTGAGCTTGCCTGAGTATATGCATGGGAGATTGAGATGATTGAAATTCTGATTGTGGCGGCACTGGTGCTGTGGAGTGCGCTGGTGGTATTTAAAAAGGTGTTTCCGAACACCTCTCACTCAGTCTTCCAGAAGCTGTCTGATGCCTGCGCAGCAAAAGGCTGGACGCGTCTGGCCAAATGGCTGCAACCGGCTATGGCTGCAGGCTGTGGTGGCAACTGTGCCTGTCCGGTGTCGGAGCAAAGTGCACAGGAAAAGCCGGCCCAGCAAGCGGTCAAATGGAAATAAGTTCCTTTTTTGCTGTGATTTTAAAAACCGTCATGAGCATGACGGTTTTTTTACGCATGGACACAAAAAAAATATGCAGAAAGCTCAATCAGAAAAGGCATTCAAAACAGCAAAGTGCTACCATTTCGTCAGTTTCAAAATAGACCAAAATATGGGGCGAAAATGTTAATACAACGTGGTGGGTTAAAAGTCGTTGCAGGACTCGGAATATCAGGTGTTGCAGCAGTCAATTTCTTACATGACCAGGGCTACCGCGTTGCAGTAACGGATTCTAGAGCCATCCCTCCGGGACATGACCAGATTCCGGCCGAAGTCCAGACCAGTTTCGGCCAGTTTGATGCCGAGCTGTTGCTGTCTGCAGAAGAAATCGTGATCAGTCCGGGACTGGATCCAAAATTGCCAGAAATTCAGGCGGCGATGGCGCAGGGTATTCCTGTGGTGAGTGAAATCCAGATTTTACGCCGTGCTACGGATAAGCCCATTGTCGCGATTACCGGTTCCAATGCCAAAAGTACAGTGACCACTTTGATTGGCTTAATGGCAGCCGATGCTGGCAAAAAAGTCGCGGTCGGTGGCAATCTGGGACGTCCTGCACTGGATTTAACCAAAGATGATCCTGAGTTATATATCTTAGAATTATCCAGTTTTCAGCTGGAAACTACTTCAAATCTGGCGGCTGAAGTGGCGGTGGTACTGAACATGAGTGAAGATCATCTGGATCGGCATGGCGATATGATGGGCTATCACACCGCCAAGCACCGGATTTTTCAGGGTGTGAAAAAAGTGGTGTATAACCGGGATGATTCTTTGACCCGTCCTTTGGTGCCAGATGTGACGCCGATGCAAAGTTTTGGCCTGAATGCACCCGATATGAACCAGTACGGGATTCTTAAAGATACCGATGGTGGCATCTGGTTGGCGCGTGGTCGTGAACGTCTGTTAAAAAGTACCGAGATGTATATGCAGGGCACGCATAATGTTGCCAATGCCCTGGCTTGTCTGGCACTCGGTGAAGCGATTGATTTGCCATTGGACAGCATGCTAAACACTTTAAAAACCTTCAAAGGTCTGGAACATCGCTGCGAATTTGTCAAAGCAGTGCAGGGCGTACGTTATTATAACGACTCCAAAGGCACCAACATCGGTGCAACCTTGGCGGCTCTCGATGGTCTCGGTATGGCGATTGAAGCCCAAGGTGGCAAAGTTGCGATTATTCTCGGTGGACAGGGCAAAGGACAGGACTTTAAGGCTTTGCGTGAATCATTGAGTAAATATGCCAAGATTGCAGTGCTGATTGGTGAAGACCGTCCGATCATCGAAGCAGCGATTAGGGGCACGACTGAGCTGGTTCATGCAGAGAGTTTGCAGCAGGCCGTAGAAATCTGCCAAAAGCACACCCAGGCAGATGATGTCGTGCTATTGTCTCCTGCATGCGCAAGTTTTGATATGTTCTCGGGTTATCCTGAGCGTGGTCGCAAGTTTGTTGCGTATGTGAATGAACTCAATTAAGAATAACAAGGATTCGTGATATGGCTGGGTTTGCTCAGACTACGATCAATAAACTAAACCAATTTTATAGCCAGTGGGTACCCAAGCTCCCCGCTGAGCTAAATCCACGGAATGTACTAATTTTCTGTGTATTGGCTTTACTGTGTATTGGTTCGATCATGGTGGCATCGGCCTCGATGCCTTATGCTGAACGTATGCATGAAAATGCCTTTCATTATATTAGCCGCCATGGCATTTCGATTTTTGTGGCAGCAGTAGCCGCCTATCTAACCTATAAAATTCCCTTAAAGGTCTGGTTTAATAACACCTTCTTTTTGTGGATTATTACCATTGTACTGTTGGTGGCCGTGCTGGTGGTCGGGACTGAGGTCAATGGTTCCAAGCGCTGGATTCGGGTGGCCGGATTTACCTTGCAGGCCTCGGAAGTGGCGAAAGTGATGATGGCGATTTTTACCGCGGACTATGTGGTACGCCGTGCGGAAGAAGTCCGGAACAATATTAAAGGTTTGGTTCGTTTAAGTGCGATTATGGGTGTGACCGTCGGTTTGATTATTCTTGAGCCGGACTTGGGGGCAACCGTAGTAATTACCTTGACCATGCTTGGCGTGTTTTTCCTCGCGGGTGCGCCGTGGATTCAGTTTGGTGTGGCCTTTATGACCTTGGTCGGTGCATTTGCCGCAGCGATTTTATTAGAGCCTTATCGCTTGCAGCGTTTGATGTCTTTTTCAAATCCATGGGAAGATCCACTGGGTAGCGGTTATCAGCTCTCGAATGCACTAATGGCCTTCGGCCGTGGTGAGTGGGCCGGGGTTGGATTGGGGCACAGCATTCAGAAAATGTCTTATCTGCCTGAAGCGCATACTGATTTTATGCTGGCGATTTTAGGTGAGGAATTTGGCTTTTTAGGTATTGCGACCATCCTGATCCTGTCTTTTACCATGCTGGTCTGCTGTATCCGGATCGGACATCGTGCCTTGCAACATCAATATCTACGCGCCGGCTATCTGGCCTATGGGATCTGTATCATTTTCCTGTTACAGATTCTGGTGAATGCCGGTATGAATATGGGCGTGTTACCGACCAAAGGTTTGACCCTGCCATTTATTAGTTATGGGGGTTCATCATTGATTATCTGTGCGGTGATGATCAGTTTAGTGCTGAAAATTGATTCGACCACTCGGCAGGTCAATCCAAGCCGGGAAGAATCAAGCTTCTAGATTGGAGTTGGACCCGGGCTCCGGCTGAGCATGGTCAAGCACTGTGCTCGGCATTGCAGTTCCGCAATTGGAACAGGTCACAAAAGCAGTTTTAGGCTTGGAAAGTGGAATCAATGGAATAAAAAACAAAGAAAAATAATGACGTTGCTGTTTCAGCTCATAGCCTGTACGGGTTCGGCAGACTGGACACAGGAACTGGCTCTTTTCAATAGTTTTGGTTTTAGGGCCGAATCCAAAAATAAAAAACATCTGCTTTTCCTCTCTGATTTTAATTCTAGAATTCTAGCTTAAGCCAAAACAGGTTTTTATTGATAACAACCTTGTAGCGCTGTTGTATGTGGAATCCGTTCAATGTTCCATTGCGCAACCGCCTGTTGCAGCATGCGTTGTGGCGTATCCAGATCAACTTCAGCCTGATGCAAAGCATTAAGTGCCTGTTTTAAGAGTTGTGGGGCCTGACTTAAATCCAGTGCTTGGGCCAGATTCTGTTTTGAGAGTTTTTGTCCCTGATCATTCATCGCCAGGGGTAGATGCATATAATTCAGACGCGGATAACCGAGCAACTGCCCCAGATAGATTTGCCGTTCGGTATTGTCCAGCAGGTCAGCACCACGTACCACATGGGTCATGCCTTGCAGATAGTCATCGACCACTACCGCCAGCTGATAATTAATAATCCCGTCACGACGTTTTAAGACAAAGTCTCCCAGATCTTTCTTCAGCTTTGAGCAGTGTCGACCTTGTAATTGATCTTCAAAACAGATTTCGATATCTTCGACTTTTAAACGGATCGCTTGATTGTCGAATGCCAGAGCTAGGTCACGGCAGGTATCCTGATAGATATGATTGGAACCGAGCATTTTACGGGTACATTGACAGGCATAAACCAGACCCTGCTGACGTAATTGTTCGATCACATCTGCATAAATATCTAAACGGTCTTTCTGGAAAATGATTTCGCCGTCTGGCTCAAGCTGAAAGGCGTCCATGGCACGCAAAATATGCTCTTCACTGCCCGGATAAATGCGCGGAATATCGGTATCTTCCACCCGAACCAGCCATGTGCCGTGGTTGGCTTTGGCATCGCAATAACTGGCAACTGCGGTAATGAGGGAGCCAAAATGCAAAGGGCCGGTTGGCGATGGCGCGAACCGACCCACATAAGCCATCCTATTGTCCCCCTCCTTTTTTAAAGGAGGGATTAGGGGAGGATTATTCAACAGCATCATTAACCGTTATTTTGCTTCTCTTTGATCTCTGCAAGGGTTTTGCAGTCAATACATAAAGTAGCCGTTGGACGTGCTTCTAAACGACGCAAACCAATTTCGATGCCACAAGTTTCACAGAAACCATAGTCATCATTCTGGATCGCTTCGATTGACTGTTCGATTTTACGGATCAGTTTACGTTCACGGTCACGGGTACGCAGCTCAATTGCAAATTCTTCTTCCTGAGTGGCACGATCGTTGACATCAGGCAGGGCAGTATTCTCATCTTGCATCGTATTCAGCGTACGATCCACTTCTGACATCAACTCGGCTTTCCAGGCCAGCAAAATTTGGCGGAAATGCTGAAGCTGACCTTCAGACATGTATTCTTCATTTTTTTTAGGTTGATAAGGTTCAATACCAAATAAGCTAGCAGTAGAACCACCGTCAGTCGTTTTAGGCTTAGATTTGCGTACGCGCTTTGCAGCTTTCTCTTCTACAACATCAGTTTGATTGTCTAAGACTTGATTTTGGTTGTCATTCGCCATTTAGGGCATTCCTCATCATATGCGTATGATTGCTACGCAAAAAATATGGTGATATGCAATTTTTATCCACCCTGTAGAAGGATTATCCTCCTGTGGGGGCCGTCATCATATAGACTTTTTATGCTTATTGATAGTCTTTGATGTCTGGACTATGCATATCACATTTCCTTTGGTTGCAATAAAGTAATGCAAAAAAAACAAATTGAAAAGTTAATAACCTGAAATTTCAGTATTAATATTTTGCTGACTCAATGCCACCCGTTCAATATAGGTATCAAACTCACCATTTTGTTGCAAATGTAATACACGATAACCGGGCGCCGCCTGATCTAGCGCGAAATCCTGGCTTTTAGGTTTGAACTGCACACTGGTCGATGGCGTGGATAAAAAATAGATACCATGCCATTCATTACAGGAATCCTGATGCACATGACCAAACAAGACCAACTTTATATTCTGGTGCCGTGCCAGGACATCTTTCAGATCTTCGGCATTTTTAAGCCGGTGCTGGTCAATCCAGTGCGATTTCATCGCAAAAGGGTGATGATGACAAGCGATGATGACATGCTGATGCTTAAACTCAAGCAATAATTGGTTCAATTGATCAAGCTGAGCTTGTTCCACCCAGCCATCAACCTTGCCTTGAACCGCACTATTCAACAAAATCATGGTCCAGCTACCAAAATGAATCGCATGTACCTGATTGGCATTCTGATGAAACGGAAAGATCCGGGTGTCATCATGATTACCTGGAATTTGATAATGCGGCACGTTTAAGAACTGGATAAAGTCTAAATAACGCTGATAAGTTCGTTCCACCGGCACCTGCGCCAGATCACCGGTATGAATCAGCGCATCCATTTTGGGAAAGCGCTGCTGAATCTGCTGCATCACTTCATGAAAACTCTGCTCCGGATTCATCCGGGCAAATTCCAGCTCTTCCCGATCCATCAAATGGGTATCAGAAATCTGGATAATGGTCCAATCTGGCTGTGTGTTGATGCTTGACTGCTGAAAACTCATGTCTTTCCCCTTAGACATATTCCTGCAGTATGAATATGTTGTTGCAACCATTGCAAGGCCATAATGACAGGTGCATTTCTTAAGCGACCATTCGTGAGCAAGGACGGAATATCAGCATAATCCAGAATATGCAGCTGGATATTTTCACCTTCATCCGGCATGCCAAAAATACCGCCCTGTTCAGGCAATTCGGTCTGCGCCACATATAAATGAAATAATTCGGAACAAGCGCCCGCTGAAGGATAGAAGCTGAAAATGTGCTGCAGCTCATCCAGGGTACAGCCTGATTCTTCGAGTGCTTCGCGACGGATACACGCTTCAGGCGCTTCATCGCCATCCAGAACACCAGCAATCACTTCGAGTTGCCACGGTGAATCGACATCGTCCAGTCCGCCAATCCGGAACTGTTCAATCAGGCCAAATTTCTGCTGTTGATGGTTATAGATCAGCACACCCGCTGCTTCTGGCCGGTGAATCAGCTCACGTTGCAAAATAGGCGTCGAGCTGTCCTGCTGGAATAAACGGTGTCGCAGGCTGACTTTTTCCACCTGAATAAATCCCCGGTACAAAAACTCACGTGCCTCTATGCGAAAGTCTTTTTTATTATAAGAGGCCTGTTTAATAATATTCATATGCTCAGATAGAATGAATTGATTTATTTTCATCCTATCTGAGTTTTTTTTGAAGACAACTGTTTTTTTTAAAGTTTTATAGTTTGTGGTACAGATTTTGGCCAGACTTATGGAAGCTGGCTTTCATCTGATCCATACCTGCTTCAATTTCGGCCTGAGAGCTTGCCGGCTGATCAGGCTTGGCCTGCTGATTGGCATAGTCTCGAACATTCTGGCTAATCTTCATTGAACAGAACTTCGGTCCACACATGGAACAGAAATGTGCAGATTTATGTGCTGCTTTGGGCATGGTTTCATCATGCATGCTACGGGCTGTATCCGGATCCAGACTCAAATTAAACTGGTCTTCCCAGCGGAATTCAAAACGTGCCTTGGACAGCGCATTGTCCCGGGCCTGTGCCCCCGGATGCCCTTTGGCCAGATCGGCTGCATGTGCTGCAATCTTGTAGGTAATAATGCCGTCTTTGACATCTTTCTTATTTGGCAAACCCAGATGCTCTTTCGGGGTGACATAGCACAGCATGGCAGTGCCATACCAGCCAATCATTGCGGCACCAATCGCTGAAGTAATATGGTCATAACCCGGGGCAATATCCGTAGTTAAAGGGCCAAGGGTATAGAAGGGCGCTTCTTTACAGACTTCCAGTTGCAGGTCCATATTTTCCTTGATCATGTGCATCGGCACATGCCCCGGACCTTCAATCATCACCTGTACATCATGTTCCCAGGCACGATGGGTCAGTTCACCCAAGGTTCTCAGTTCAGCAAATTGCGCTTCGTCATTGGCATCTTGCACACAGCCCGGACGCAGGCCATCGCCAAGGCTGAAAGACACATCGTAAGTTTGCATAATGTCGCAGATGTCATCGAAATGGGTGTAAAGGAAGTTTTCCTGATGATGCGCCAGACACCACTGTGCCATGATCGAACCGCCACGCGAAACAATCCCGGTCAGACGGTTGGCTGTGAGCGGTACATATCTTAAAAGCACGCCGGCATGAATGGTGAAATAATCCACGCCCTGTTCCGCCTGTTCAATCAGGGTATCTTTAAAGATTTCCCAAGTCAGGTCTTCGGCTACGCCGTTGACTTTTTCCAAGGCCTGATAGATCGGTACGGTGCCAATTGGCACGGGAGAATTGCGGATAATCCATTCCCGGGTTTCATGGATGTTCTGCCCGGTTGAGAGATCCATAATCGTATCTGCGCCCCAACGTGTGGCCCAGGTCATTTTCGAGACTTCTTCTTCAATCGAAGAACCCAAAGCCGAGTTACCAATATTGGCATTGATTTTCACCAGAAAATTGCGTCCGATGATCATCGGTTCCAGTTCCGGATGATTGATATTGGCCGGAATAATCGCGCGGCCGGCAGCGACTTCCTGCCGTACAAACTCCGGGGTGATTTCAGTCAGGTTTTTAGCGCCGAAATTTTGTCCCGGATGCTGGCGCATATCGACACCCTCCAGTTGACGCAGGTTTTCACGAATGGCGATATATTCCATTTCTGGCGTAATCATGCCTTGTTTGGCATAGTGCATCTGGGTGATGTTCTGGCCACGTTTGGCTTTGCGCGGTTTTTGAATATGCGCGAAACGGATGGCCGCAGTACGGATATCACGTAAACGTTGTCGGCCAAATTCAGAGCTTAAATCGTCCAGCATTTCCGTATCGTTACGCTGTTCAATCCAGCTGTCACGGATATTGGGCAGGCCTTTATTCAGGTCAATCGTCACATTGGAGTCGGTATAGACACCAGACGTGTCATAAACCATCAAGGGCGGATTATATTCACCGCCCAAGCCGGTCGGGGTTTCACTGAGGGAAATTTCCCGCATCGGTACCTGAATATCAGGACGCGAGCCTGGCAGATAGACTTTACGTGAAGCGGGTAGAATGCGCGTTAAATCACGTGCTTCCTGTTCATGCGTGGAGAGAGAAGTTTCAGAAGAAAGATTCGTTAACTGGTTCATGGCTATGATCCTTATGAATGACATCAACGAATCAAGCACGACCAAAAACGCGGGCAGATTTATCCTGAGCAGATAAAGCAGGGGCTGGGTTTTTAGCTGGCTTGATTCCTACGCAGGTATTAACCTGATCAGGTTCAACGGTACCCATGCTCAATTCCTGATAAAGATAAAAGGAATCACATGATCTCAGCGAGGGATTACTCGCGCTCCGTCAAGCGAGGCTAAAGCTTAGCTCAGTTTATGCCGAATAAACAGGTCTAAATCTCTCAACTTTAGCGATGGTCTCTTCAGGCAGGGGAAGCTGGACTCAAGCCAAATATTTCTAGCTAGATACAGAACGCATCCATAAAACAGTCTTTATCATATTTTTGTGAGGGTGGGCTGATCTTGGCATAATACAGAATCTGTTCAGCGTCCGAGCGGTTGCGATAGTCGGCAGGCAAGGCTTGCTGGCGCTGTTGCGGATTCATGTCCAGAAACTCCAGAAATTGGCGAGCCTGGGTCGAAAGCGTTGATTTCTGACCGCTGGATAGACCAATAATGGTTTCCAGATGACTGGTATCGACTGCATAACGGTCACGATAATCCTCAGAAACGGGAGATGCTTCGGTGCCTCTAAACAAAAAATAGGTATATTGTTTCAGCAGGTATTCGGCATCCCGCTTATAACTGCTCTCAGGATAAGTCTTGAGATAATCTTCCCAAAGCAGACTGCGGGCTGCAATGTCAGCTGCTTCAATTTGCAGGCGTTTTTCCACCAGTACCGGCTGCATATTCTGTTCAGCCAGATGTTCAATAAAGGCTTTTTCAGCGTCGGGTAAATAAGGCGCAAAAATGCGGGCCAGATATTCCGGACTACGACGATAATGTAAGTTGCCATCGCCAAGATCCAGCAGTTCGACATAAGCCTGACCTTTGTGTTTTAACAGGTACTGGTCACGTGAGGTGAGCTGCTGAAAATGGGCTTGCTGAATGGTCGGATGCTGGGCCATTTCCAGCGCATACTGTTCAAAGGCGCGTTGCTGGAACTCGGTACGGTCGACGGCTAAAAAGCGCTGATACATTTCAGTAGAACGCAGCATCAGATGCTTCTGCTCCGCCAATTCCATCAGGGGCAGACACACTTTAAGATCCTGATTAACCTGTTCCAGCGCAAAAGTGGTGCGCTGGTCATTAATCTGGGACATATTTTTTTCAATATTCTTGCACATCAGGCTAAAGTCATTGACTGGACTTTGCTTCTGATTGGTCTCAGTCTGTTCGACCTGGATCTGTGGTTCCGACGGCTGCTGACAGCCTGCCAGAAACAGCAGGCTGCCGGAAATTAGACAGGCTTTGAATATCGACGGGAATGGCATTAACACTATGTTTCAGGACTCTGTATAGGTGAATTCAGAAAATAACGGCCTTGCTGGGAGATATATTGTATAGATCAAATAAAAATACTATGTTTAGTATTGTGAATTGCTTTGTTACATTGCGGGTATAGATCTTGAAAATTGAATTAATCATGGATAAAACCCGAGAGTTATATTAAAAAGTTAATAAAAATCATACGCAAAAATGCAAAAAATCTCTTTAGTATGGCTTAGCTTAAAGCGCCAGAATTTTTGATCTGAATGGCTGTTAGGGGTTAACACTATAAAATGAAACTAAAACTCAGTGTCATGGCCGGTTTATTGTGCAGTAGTCCGGCGATTTTTGCCCTGGATCTGCAACAAGCCTATGCGCGCGCCCAGCAAAACGATCCGAACTGGCAAGCGAATCTGTTGCAATATCAGGCCGATCAGCTCAATCTGGGGATTGCCAGCGGAAATTTACTGCCGACCGTGAGCCTTTCAGGAAATATCACCCGTAAGAACCAGTCTGTTGATGCACCTGCCGATCCACAGTTTTCTAATTTCATTACTTCCAGTAATACCACCCGCCAGCTGGCTTTAACTGCACGCCAGCCTTTATTCCGCTGGGATGCCTGGCAGGGCTATAAACAGGTCAAAACTTCGGTCGAACTCAGCGAAGTCAACTTACGTCTGCAAAAACAGCAGCATATTTTACAGGTGGCAGAAGCCTATTTTAATGTCTTGCGTCAGCAGTCTTTGACCACGGCATATTTGCAGGAAGAACAGGCTCTATCTGAGCAGCTGCGCATGATGAATGCCAAACTAAAAGAAGGTCTGGTGGCACGTAGTGAGGTCAGTGAAGCCAATGCCCAGTATCAAAGTGCCCAGGCCAACCGGATTTCGACCCAGGTTCAGCTGGTGCTAGCACAGGAGCAACTGGCTCAGCTGATCGGGCCTTACCGAGAAAATCTGGCGGTATTACGCAATGACTTCCAGTTTCAGAAACCGATTCCAAGTGACATGCAGTCCTGGACAGATTTGGCACAAAGCCAGAATCTGAACATTCTGCAAGCCCGTCTGCAAAAACGCTATTCTGAAGATGCCAAACGGGTTGAGCAGGCCGCCCTCTATCCGCAGGTTGAAGCGGTCGGCACCTATGGCTATCTGAAACAGACACCAGAAACGATTATGTCCAGCAATGGTGATTTCGACCAGATTGGGGTGGAAGTCAACTGGAACCTATTTAGTGGTGGCCGTACCCAGAAAAGTATTCGTCAGGCTGGGGTCAATGTACAAAAAAGTGCAGCCCAATTAGACGCTGCGATCCGCAAAGCCAATACCGATGTAAAGCAGTCCTTCATGCAGGTAGAAACCGATCAGGCCAAACTGAATGCGCGTAAAGCAGCGATGGAATCTTCGGAAATAGTTTCACAAGCCTCCAGAGCCCAATATCAGGAGGGCTTAAAGACCATGGTCGATGTGTTGCTGGCCCAGCGCAATGCTTTTTCTGCCAAAACGGATTATCTGAATGCCAAATATGATTATCTGCTGCATGTACTCCAGTTACAGGCTTCAGTCGGGCAGCTGACCGAAAAGGAGCTGGCAGAGCTGAATGCCTGGCTGATCGAATATGATTCACCTCAGCCCAGATGACGCTACGATTGTCATCAAACTTTCATCATAAATATGCTTTAATGTGCTTTATTATTGATCATCGCTATATGCCGTTTCAGGAGTAGACTTCCTTGTGTCCAAATAATCCTGTGTTAAGTCATCACATTTCTTCGCAATTTAATGAAGAGTTGCAGGACGTCAATACCAAATTCATGACCATGGGCGGACTGGTGGAACAGCAGGTGGCCAACGCCATTCATGCCTTACTGGATACCGATGTCGCCATGGCGATTGATGTGCAGTTTCAGGACAATGTTGTCAATCAGATGGAAAGAGACATTGATGAAGCACTGACCCTGATTCTGGCACGCCGTCATCCTGCTGCGATTGATTTACGGATGGTACTTGCCATGTCCAAGGCCAATACCGATCTTGAGCGTATTGGTGATGAAGCGTCTAAAATAGGCCGGATTGCACAAAGCCTGAGCGAAGAGGGTAGTTCGCCGCGCGGTTATATGGAAACCCGGCATATTGGCAACCAGGTTCGGGTGATGATTCATGATGCACTGGATGCTTTTGCACGTCTGGATGTAGATCAGGCCTTGAAAGTGATGTTGGCAGATGCGGATATCGACCGTGAATACCAGTCAGCAACACGTACCCTCATGACCTATATGATTGAAGATCCGCGACATATTAGTCGTGTTATCAATGTACTATGGGTGCTTCGTTCACTCGAAAGAATTGGCGACCATGCCCGGAATATTTCTGAACAGGTGATCTATATGGTCAAAGGTTTTGACGTACGTCATACCAGCGTCGAAGAAATTGAGCAAAAAGTTCAGCGTTAAGAGTGATCATCTTTCAATAAAAGACCTCCAGCTCGGAGGTTTTTTATTGGCTTGGAAGAAGCCCTAACTATGGGTTTCTTCCTCGGCATCATCCTCAAAAGTCTTGGCGATTTTTTCAATATTCAGGCTCTTGGCCATGGCATCAAAAATTTCCTTATACACGCCTTGCTGATGATAAAGCTGAGCGTGCTCACCATGTTCGGCAATCCTTCCCTCTTTCATCACATAGGTATAATCCGCGTCAATAATTTGCGACAGGCTATGTGAAATGATGATCACGGTACGGCCTTGCTTGATTTGATCCAGACTTTGCTTGATTTGTTCGGTGGCGATGGCATCCAGGCTCGCCGTCGGTTCATCCAGAAAAATAATCGGTGGGTTTTTCAGGAACATCCGCGCCAAGGCAATGCGTTGCTGCTGTCCGCCAGAGAGCATGAGGGCATCACTATCATAGCCATCCGGTAACTGTAAAATCTGCGCATGAATCGAGGCTTTTTCTGCCGCCTCAATGACATCGTCCATTGAAGCTGTAGTTTTGCCATAACGGATATTCTCAAAAATGGTGCCTTGAAAAATATGATTTTTCTGCAACACCAGACCAATATGATCACGCAAAAATTGGGTGTCATAGTCTTTCAGGTCAATGCCATCCAGTTTAATCTGGCCTTGTTGCGGCTCATAAAATTTATCCAGCAGGCTGATCAGGGTAGATTTCCCCGCACCGGATAAGCCGACCAAAGCCGTGATCTTATTCGGACGAATTTCCATCTCAATATCTTTCAGGGCATGATGGCCATTCGGATAATAAAAATTCACCCCAGTCAGTTCAAATTTACCAGTCACTTGCGGTTTTTGTTGACCACTTTGTTCAATTTCCTGATCCGCTTCCAGAATCTTAAAGAAGCTTTCTGAATAGATCATGGCATCATTCACTTCATCATAAATCCGGTGCAGTGAGCGAATCGGGGCGGAGACATTATTAAACAGCAGCACATGAAACATGATCATGCCGATACTCATCTGGCCATCCAGCACAAAATAAGAGGTCAGAATAATAATCAACACAATGCCGATCTGTTCCAGGAACGTTTTCAGACCATCAAACAGGAAACTGGTCTGGCGGGTTTTCATCTGGTTGTCGGTTAGTTCGCGTTGCAATCCTAACTGCTTTTCCGACTCAATCGCTTCCCGGTTAAAGGATTTGATCACGGTAATTGAATTAATAATACTGAGAATACCTTGACTCTTTTTCTCGCGGCCATCTCTTAAACTGCGGCGCCAGCCACCGAGCTTTTGTGCCTGCTTATAGGTCAGCCAGAAATAGATCGGGACAATGGCGGTGGCCACCAGGCCGACATACATATTGGCATAGTACATCAGGCCCAAAGCCACAATCGCGCTGGTAAATAACGGTAAAATATCAATAAAGAAGATCTGTACCAGACGGGTCAGTGAGCCGATACCACGATCAATTCGGGTCTGTAATTTTCCGGCCTGATTATTTTCCTGATTAAAAAATTCCAGACGATATTTTAAGAATTTTTCAATAATTCCTTGGGCCAGATCCTGAGAAACAAAAATCCGTAGCTTTTCTCCATAGAACTTCTGGCCGAACTGGACAAAGGCATTGATAATCTCTTTACCGAGCAAGATCGCTGAAATCGTAATCAGAATATGCCAGCCTTGTTCCAGTCCCTGACCTTGTTCCAGCAGCGCATTGATACTATCGACTGCATATTGCAGGGTCAGCGCATTGACCTGTGCGGTAAAGGAACCGATCAGGGTCAAAATCAGCGTGGCAATGACCAGCACCCGATAGGGCTGAACAAAAGGACGAAGTTTCTGAAACAGCTGCCATAAGTTCATAAAGGATTATTTTTATTGTGAAAGTTAAATTCAGTTTAGGCAGGAACAGGACAAGTCACAAGAGCAAATCTTGTAGTCATTTGTGAAATCCGGTTGTACTTTTTCAAAGTCAATGTCAGTATTTTCAGTAAGATAATCGGTCTAATTGACATGACTCTAGATTTATTTGCGCCCCAACCTGAAACGAATATCTTACCCTTTGATGGGGTGGTGGAGGACTATGGTCTGATTCTGGAGCAGGCGCAAAGCCAGCAGTATTTGCAGTATTTTCTGAGCCAGTTGGCCTGGCAACATGATGAAGTACGGTTGTTCGGCAAGCACTATGTCACAGCACGCAAGGTGGTCTGGTATGGCGATGCGCACTATCAATATCGCTATTCGGGGACGCTCAAGCAAGCTCAGTTGTGGACCCCGGGATTATTGCGTTTAAAACAGCATATTGAACAGCTGGTGGGTCATCCCTTTAATTCCTGTCTGGCCAATTTATATGAAGATGGTTCACAAGGCTTGGGCTGGCATAGCGATGATGAGCCTGCCTTATATACAGGAAGTTCTCGGGAAAATGTCATTGCTTCTCTGAGTCTGGGCGCGACCCGTAAAATGAGTTTTAAACATAAAACCCACGGGGATAAAGTCGAGTTACTGTTACACAGTGGCCAACTGATTGTAATGCGCGGCCAGACCCAGCAGTACTGGAAACACAGCATTGGTAAAAGCAGCAAAGTTTTGACACCCAGAATTAACCTGACCTTTCGTTGTTTTTATCCTTAAATCATGTTTTTAGGCATAAAAAAGCATCCCAAAGGATGCTTTTTTTAAAATTTTATCAGCAGTTTAAGGGGTGATTCCGGCAGGATGGCGATACCAGCTTTCAATCAATAAGGCTGCGGCGATACTGTCCGCAGACAACTTTTTGCCGCGACCTTGCGCCTGATAATGATCCAGCTCATCGCGTGCTTCACGGGTGGTCAGACGCTCATCGACCATCAAAGTTTCAATATTGGTCTGGTGCCGTAAACGGCGCGCAAATTTACGTGCCCGTGTCGAAAGCTCCGATTCACTATCATCCATATTCAGTGGCAAACCGACCAGAAATAGATTCGGTTGATAGCTTTTTACTATTTTGAGCAGTTCATCCCAGTTCGGAATACCGTCTTTCATGGGAAATAAAGGTAGGGGACTGGCACTTGCAATCAGGGATTGTCCAACAGACATTCCCATTTTTTGTGTACCAAAATCAAACGCCATAATGGTTTGTGGCGTGTTTACATCAGGCATGTCCAATCTCGGAAGATAACCAGTTGCGGTCGACGCCCATCTTTTTATAGGCAGCATCCCAACGGTCGTTATAAGGTAAGTTAAAAATCAGATCCATATCAGAATCACAAATCAGCCAGTCACCGCGGGCAATTTCCTCTTCTAGCTGGTGTTTGCCCCAACTGGCATAGCCGAGTGCGATTTGATAGCGACCCACACCTTCATTATGCGCAATTGCATCCAGAATATCTTTGGAGGTGGTGATACAGACATTTTCACCCACCGCAATAGAGGAATGCCAGGTCGGCTGACCGGTATGCAGCACAAAGCCGGCCTCAGGGCGTAAAGGGCCACCTTGCAAGACTTCATGTGGATTGACATTGTCTGCTTCAATATCAAGATCATTCAGCAATTCTTTAATTTGAATACCGGCAGGGCGATTGATGATGATGCCTTGTGCACCATCTTCATCATGGCGAGCCAGATAGATCACCGTCTGGGCAAAAAAATCATCATCCGCATGTGGCGGCGCAATCAGACAACGATGTGTCAGAAACTGTTTGGTCACCTGAGCAGTTCTCCTTAAAATCAATTTCTTCGCAAAGAAATCGTATGATCCTAACCGCTACGTTACTCGAGCTTTATGGATTTACCAACTTTTATTTGTCTGGATTGTGATATTTAAACCTGCTGAAATTTCAACTGACGTAACTGACGGGCATGTTGTAAAGTCGTTTCACTGATTTCAACACCACCGGTCATGCGCGCGAGTTCATCAATACGTGCATCTTCTTGCAAACTCAGAATGGTGCTGCTGGCCGGGTCGGTTTGCTGCTTTTTCACGAGTAAATGCTGATCGGATTGTGCGGCCACTTGTGCCTGATGGGTAATACACAGAATCTGTACATGCTGGGCCAAACCTGCCAATAAACGCCCGACAATCTCTGCTGTACCGCCACTGATCCCGACATCAATTTCGTCAAAGACCAGTACTTCGGCTTCGGTTTTTTCTGCATTCATGACCTGCATCACCAGTGCAATACGCGACAGCTCACCACCTGATGCCACGCGAGCCAGGGGTTGTGCCGGAATGCCTTTATTGGCAGTAAATAGGAGTTGAATAAAGCTGAGGCCTTCACTCGATGGCTGTTCCAAAGCTTCAAACTTAAACTCGAAATGGGCTTCTGGTAGTGCCAGTTGTTTAACCTGTTCTGTGAGCTGCTTGGCCAGAGGTGCTGCGGCTTCACGGCGAATCTGATCCAGATGTTGGGCTTTCTCCAGAAAATCCTGATAAGAGACTGCAACCTGTTCAGCCAGTGTTTCCGGGTCTTCCAGTTGATGCAGCTGTTCTAATTCGGTTTGCCAGGTTTCATATTCTGCCTTGAGCAACTCCGGTTGAGTACGATATTTACGTGCCAGACGGTGGAAAACCTCTAAAGTTGAATTCAGTTCTTCCATGCGTTCCGGGTCAAAACTCTGACGATCCATAAACTGACGTAAATTCGCCGCAGCATCTTCAAGTTCGCTTTGTGCATTTAATAAGGAATTATAAATTCCGGAAAGCTGCTCACTACGACCGGCATGCGATTCGACCCGACGCATAATTGATGCGAGTTCCTGGGTCATGTTCTGTTCAGCCTCATCGAGTACATTCAGGCTATAGACACAATCCTGCATGATCGCTTCATGATGGGAAAGCCGGTCAAATTCCTGCTCAATCTCCTGATAATCAGTCTGAACGATGTCTTCCAGTTCTTCCAGTTGCAGCTCAAGGGTTTCGATACGCTGTTTACGGGTGGCTTGTGCATCCAGTGCTGCCTGATGCTGGCGGATATTTTTCTGCCAGGTACTGTAAGCATCCCGTACCGCTTGCGCCGGCGCATAAAAATGATAATAACGATCCAGCCAATGCTTCGGATAAGGGGGTTCGAGTAGTTGTTGCTGACTGTGCTGGCTATAGAGTTGAACCAGTAAACGTCCAATTTCTTTTAGTTCGGACAGGCTGCTCGGTCGTCCATTGATCCAGGCTTTGCTGCGACCGGTGGCAAAAATTACCCGGCGTAAATGGATTTCACCTGATTCATCATCCAGCTCATGTTCTTTTAACCACGCGGCTTCAGGACTATGTTCCTGATAGCTAAAGCTTGCAGTCACATCGGCTTTTTCGGAACCATAACGCACATAATTGGTATCGGTTCGCTCACCCAGACAGGCAGACAAGGCATCTAACAAGAGGGATTTACCTGCACCGGTTTCACCGGTTAAAACGTTAAAACCTTTATCAATATCAATAGCAAGGTGCTCAGCTAAAGCAAAATTGATCAGAGTTAAATGTGTCAGCATAAACGCATCCGGGCTGCGAAAAGTTTGAGTGAAATAGCCTGATGTTGGATTGGGGTCACAACACGGCTGTGATTATAAATCAGGATGAATCAATTTCATTCTATCTTAAATTTTAGCGATTCATATATGCTTATTTCACTGTATTTTCGAAAGAAGCTGACTCAAAAGCCGGCAAATTCACTGCTTGTTTTCATAGTTTTGACATTGTCAAAGTTTAAGCTAGAAACCAAATCTGGCGGGCTGAATATACCATCAAGCCAGTAAACAAGCGGCCAGAATACCCCTTTCGCAATAGGCATTCAGGCGAGAAGCAATATTTCACCGCTGCCGACAAACTTCGATTGATTAGTTGAGAGTGCACATTTAAACTACAGCAATCAAAATATTACAAAATGCTTTATCTGGAGAAATCGCATGTCAGCTCAGTTTGATCATGTATCTGTACTTAAAAAATCAAATGTATATTTCGGCGGTTTATGTATCAGCCATATTGTTCAATTTGAAGATGGCACCAAAAAGACTTTGGGGGTCATTTTACCATCAGAAAATGCCTTAACCTTTGAAACGCATGTGCCTGAGCGCATGGAAATTGTTTCAGGTGAATGTCGTGTTCAGATCGGAGATAGCGAAGAAAGTGAGCTGTTCCGTGCAGGCCAGTCCTTCTATGTGCCGGGTAATAGCCGTTTTAAAATCGAAACCGATGATGTGCTGGACTATGTCTGCCATTTTGAAGGTTAAGTACAGCGCAAGATCAGTGCAAACCGGGCAAGAAATTTCAGTGCGAATCGGTTAAACTAATCATTCTATAGAAATCCTGTGAAGTCAGCTTTACGGGATTTTTCTTTTATATATAAATTTAATTTAGAGGTCGTTCATGGCAAAACCTGAATATTTTTATGGCGTACATTCAGTGGAGTCATTGTTAGAGCTTGAGCCTGAACGTGTCTTGACATTATTCACTCTCAAAGGACGCGATGATCAGCGTTTAAAACGTGTACTGGAACTGGCTGAACCGTTTGGCATCAGTGTGCAGCAAGCCAGCCGTGACAAACTGGAAAAATTGGCCGGTCAACCCTTTCATCAGGGTGTTGTAGCAGCCGTTCGTGCCCATCCGGTCTTGAATGAAAAAGATCTTGAGACATTATTGAGCGCAAATCCGCAAGCCTTGTTATTGGCCCTTGATCATATTACCGATCCACACAACCTCGGAGCATGTGTGCGTACCGCCGCTGCGATGGGTGTTGAGGCGGTGATTGCACCACGTGATCGTTCTGCAAGCTTGACTCCGACTGCACGTAAAGTGGCTGCCGGTGGTGCTGACAAAGTCAAATTTATTCAGGTGACTAATCTGGCGCGTACCTTGGGGCAAATCAAAGAAGACTTTAATGTGCGAGTCGTCGGTACCATGCTGGATGAAAAAGCGCTGCCGATTCAGGAGTTTGATTTCACCGGTACTGGTGTCTGTGTGGTGATGGGTGCGGAAGATACCGGTCTACGTCCAATTACACAAAGCCAATGCGATCAGACGGTGTATATCCCGATGGCGGGTAATCTGCAAAGCCTGAATGTCAGTGTTGCAACAGGTATGGCACTGTATGAAGCTTGCCGCCAGCGTAACCTGTAATTGATGATGGCATTGTCAGATCGTACACAGGGCTATGTCTTTCTACTGACGACTATGTGTATCTGGGGCGGTTTTACTTTAACCGCCCGTCTGAATGCGCTTTGGAACATCAGTGCTTGGGATATCGTGGCTCTGCGGTTTTCTTTGGCTTTTCTGATTCTGATGCCGATCTTGCTCTATCGCAAAGAGGCGGCTTTTTTACTGAAAAAAGAACCCTTTATTCTGGCCATGATTGGCGGAGTAATTTACTGTCTGTTTGCCTATAGCGCCTTTCATTATGCGCCTACCGCCCATGCCGCGATTTTCTTGAATGGCTGTATTCCGATTTGTACTGCCATCATGGCTTTTTTCCTGATGGGGCAGGCTTTTGATAAGCATACCTGGGCCAGCCTGATTATTATGATTGCGGTGCTCTGTATCATGAGTCTGTTGATGTATCAGGAAACCGGAGTGGCATTCGGGGCAGGGGATGGGCTATTTTTTATCAGTGCAATACTCTGGGCAATTTTTACCGTGTTATTGCGGAAATATCAGTTAACTGCATGGCAGGCAATGAGCGGTGTCGCGATCTGGTCAGCAGTGGTTTACGTACCTGTTTATCTGCTGTTTTTACCCAAAAATTTGAGTGTGCCAGAACCCCAGCACTTATTGTTTCAAACCATCTTTCATGGGGTTTTTGTGGTAATTATTGCCACTTTAAGCTATGTCGAAGCAATCAAGCGTCTCGGTGCATTTAAAGCCGGTAGCATTACCAATCTTGCACCATTTATTGCTGCGATTCTGGCGGTGCCTTTATTAAATGAAGCGCTGAGCCTGGCGATGATCTGTGGCTTGGTGGGGATGGCAATTGGGGCCTTACAGCCTTGGCGCTGGATTGGCCGTAAAGATAGTTTAGAAGCACAACTTGCAGCACAGAAAAAGCAGTCTTAATCGGACTGCTTTTTTTATACCTCAGGCAGCTGCCATGTTTAAATATTTTTCATGCAATGGGCGGAGATGGGCATAAAGATGATCCAGATGACCATCATTCAGCACAATATCATCAGCCATGGCCTGTTTCTGTTCACGTGACATTTGTGCGGCAATAATGTTTCGGATTTGCTCAATATTTTGACCATCACGTTGTGAGGCACGTTCAATTTGCAATTCGATTGTGGCATCAATCAGTAAGCGATGCTGAGTGAGCTCATGTTGATTGGTCTCAAACAGGAGCGGTGAAACCAGAATGGCATAGGAACTTTGCGCAGCATCTAACTGCTGAATAATCGAAGTGCGAATTGCTGGATGAGTAATATTTTCCAGGGTTTTACGTGCTTCAGGAGACTGGAAAATATATTCGCGCAAGGCACGACGATTCAGTGAACCATCTTCAAGCAGTACCCAATCCCCAAAAGCCTGCTGAATCTGGGCGAGTGCAGGCTGGCCAATCTCGACCACTTCACGCGCCACCACATCGGCATCCACAACGACAATGCCTTGTGCTTCAAACCATTGACTGGCCGCAGACTTGCCACTACCAATCCCGCCGGTTAATCCGAGTATAAATTTCACTTTATTGACCTAAATACACTTTCATAATCTGCTCGCCCCACAGAAAAGCAATCCAGCCGGCAATCGCGATATAGGGACCAAAGGCAAAAGGCTGATTTTCCTTACGGACTTTCAGCAGGATAATCCCGATAATCGCACCCACTAAAGAAGAAAGGAGCACAATTAATGGTAATAGCAAAGGCCCCATCCAGGCACCCAAGGCGGCAAGCAATTTAAAATCGCCATAGCCCATACCTTCCTTGCCAGTGACAATTTTAAAGACATAATACACCACCCACAAACACAGGAAGCCAATGATATAGCCCCAGATGGCAGAACTCGGTGAGGTATAGAGGGCATAACTATTGACGCCCAGACCCAGCGCGGCCAGGGGTAGGGTATAACGGTCCGGCAATAACTGGGTGTCAAAATCAATAAAGGTCAGTGCAATTAAGACATAAGTCAGAATCAGGCCAAATAACATCTGGACAGTCGGACCAAAAACAGCCACCACCATCAGCGCACAGGCCGCGGTCAGAAGCTCAATAAATGGATAGCGGATACTGATGGGATTTTGACAGTTGCCGCACTTGCCGCGCAAGACCAGCCAGCTGATGACGGGAATATTCTGGTACCAGCGGATTGGCTGATGACATTTGGGGCAAGTCGAATCGGGTTTGCTTAAACTTAATTTGGTCTCATCAATAATTGGCTGTTCCGGATGCAGGAACATTTGGCAATCGGTACGCCATTCCTGCTCCATCATCCTGGGAGTGCGATAAATCACCACATTTAAGAAACTACCAATGCAGAGACTAAAAAGCCCAACTGCGCTATACAGCGCTGTTGGGTTTTGAATGAAATATTGAATAAGATCTTGCATTAAACCACAGAACCCATTTGGAAGATTGGAAGGTACATGGCAATCACCAGACCACCGACAAGTACACCGAGAACAGCCATGATCAAGGGCTCCATCATGGAAGTGAGACCGTCTACGGCATTGTCGACTTCATTTTCATAATGGGTAGCAACTTTATCCAGCATGGCATCTAACGCACCGGATTCCTCACCAATGGCGACCATTTGCACGGCCATAGATGGAAACTTGTTGGTCACCCGCATGGCAAACTGTAATTGCTGACCAGTGGCAACATCTTCGCGGATTTTCATGACGGCATCTTCATACACCACGTTATTGGTTGCGCCAGCAGTGGATTCCAGTGCATCAATCAAGGGTACACCGGCTGCAAAAGTGGTGGCCAAGGTACGGCTATAACGGGCAATAATCGCTTTATACACCAGATCACCGAAAATAGGTGCTTTAAGTGCTGCTTTATCCAGAAAGTCGCGGAATTTTTTACTGCGTTTTTTTGCTTCCAGAAAAGCCGTAATGATGGCCCCAATGGCAATAATGAGCAGGAACCAATATTTTTGCATCCATTCCGACATATTGACTACCATTTTGGTAAAAGCCGGTAAGTCAGCACCAAATGAAGAGAATAAATCCTGGAAAACCGGGACCACTTTTACCATTAGAATAATCGTGACAATCAGCGCGACCACGACCACCGCAGCCGGGTACTTCATGGCTTTTTTAATTTTTTGCTTGAGCAGTTCACTTTTTTCCTTGTAGATCGCGACCCGATCCAGCATGGTTTCTAGCGCACCGGATTGTTCACCCGATTCGACCAGTGAACAAAATAGTTTATCGAAGTATTGCGGGTATTTACGCAGTGCACCGGCAAAGGTATTACCACCTTCCACCTCACCTTTAATCCCCAGAACGACTTCACGCATGGCTGGATTCTCCAGACCCTCTGCAACAATTTCAAAGCCTTGTACTAAAGGTACGCCGGCTTTCATCATGGTCGCGAGCTGTCGGGTAAAAATCGTAATATCCAGTGTGCTGACACGTTTTTTCATTAAGCCTTCGAGAATGTTTTTTTTCTTTTCCCGAATGGTCTTGATGCTGATGCCCTGTTTTCTGAGCGTCACTTTGGCCAGTGCCATGTTGCGCGCCGGCAATTCCCCCTTGATCTTTGCCCCTTTACGATCAATTCCTTCATAGCTGAAGATCGGCATCATCTGGCCTTTCTTTACTGCTGCCATACCTTTATCCTTATTTTAGATCAGCGCACGATCATTCGCTGGTGACACGATTGACTTCCTGTAAAGAAGTCACCCCCTGCATCACCTTGATTAAACCTGATCGGCGTAAATTGTTAAAACCTGCACGGGCAGAAGCATCGGCAATTTCAAGTGCATTGCCATCTTCCATAATAATTCTAGAAATTTCAGGCGTCACTTTCATGACTTCATAAACACCTACACGACCCTTATAGCCTTCGCGACATTCATTGCAACCTACCGGCTCATAGATCTGGAACTCTGGTTGCTGGAGATCTGCTTCGGTAAAACCCATTTCCAATAAACTCTGCTGTGGAATGTCGGCAGGTTTTTTACATTGTGAACACAGGCGACGTGCCAGTCGTTGTGCAATAACCAGATTCACTGAAGTGGCAATATTAAAAGACGGCACGCCCATATTGCGTAAACGGGTCAGGGTCTCAGGCGCACTGTTGGTATGCAGCGTTGACATCACCATATGACCGGTCTGTGCCGCTTTAATGGCAATTTCTGCAGTTTCCAGATCCCGGATCTCACCGACCATCACGATATCTGGATCTTGGCGTAAGAATGACTTCAAGGCAGCAGAGAAGGTCAGGCCGACTTTATTGTTGACGTTGACCTGGTTAATCCCTTGCAGGTTGATCTCGACTGGATCTTCCGCTGTGGAAATATTGGTATCTTCACGATTCAGGATATTCAAACCGGTATAAAGTGAAACCGTTTTACCAGAACCCGTTGGCCCGGTAATCAGCAGCATGCCTTGCGGTTTATCCAGCGCCTGCATAAACAGTTCTTTTTGTTCCGGTTCATACCCCAGTGCATCGATCCCCAGCATCGCGCTAGATGGATCTAAAATACGCAGTACCAGTTTTTCGCCAAACAGGGTCGGTAATGAGTTGACACGGAAATCAATGGCTTTGTTCTTTGATAGTTTCAGCTTGATACGGCCATCTTGCGGAACACGTTTTTCAGAAATGTCCATTTGCGACATGACTTTTAAACGTGAAGACAGGCGGGTTGCCAACTGCAGCGGCGGTGTTGCAATTTGGCGTAATACCCCATCGACCCGATAACGAACCCGGTAGATTTTTTCATAAGGTTCAAAATGCAGATCCGAAGCACCCATACGAATCGCATCGATTAATAATTTATTGATATATTTGACAATCGGTGCTTCTTCTTCACCTTTGTCTTTTTCATCTTCTTCTTTACTCGGATCAGATGAATCGAAATCTACATCCAGATCAAAGTCTTCATCAAACTCAAAAGTGCTTTCTTCGGTAAAATTCTGCTCGATCAGTTTTTCCAGTTTATTGTGTTCAACAATAATGGTTTCAATATTGAGCTTGGTTGAAAAGCGAACGGCATCAATCGCTTCAATATTGGTCGGATTACTGATGGCAATATATAAAATACTGGAATTTTTAAAAATTGGCAGGATGCGATGCTTGGTAATCAGCTTCTCATCAATGATATCCCGCAAAATTTGCGCAGGATCATAGGCACTGATATCAAACAGCGGCTCACCAAATTCGACTGAAATCGTTTCAGCAATAACGGTTGGGGAGAGCTGTTGCTGGTTAATCAGCTCCGCCACAATATCTATTTTTTCTTGCTTGGCATGTGCCAAAGCACTGCGCATATCTTCAGCCGAGATGACGCCTTCCTCGACCAAACGACGAATAAATCCGGTAAATCTTGGCGACCCCTGTAATGCTGTCATGCTATAAATGCCTATAAATCAAATTTTTTTAATTGCTATATTAAAATTATACGTTTGTTACGTAAAAATACCATAGCTAAGAGTGCTGCTACCTTCCTCATATCCAGTAAAACTTTGAACTGGTTAGAAGAAGTTCCCATTTTTTTAAGTGATAACAAAAAACAACCATTTTGAATAGTCTAAACCTAGAATAAGTGATAAGAAAACTATTCTTTAAATTTTCCAATTCCGTGTAGAATGTGCCCAATTCGAAATATGTAAATAAAATAGGTTAATTATGTCAGTTTCGACGATTACCCCTTGGGTAATAGGTAACTGGAAAATGAATCCGCTGCAGGCAGATGCATTAACACTGGTACACGGTATTAAAAATTTACTGGAAACTGCACCAATCGCCGCAGATAAATGTCATATCGGTGTAGCCCCGATTGCCCTTGCCCTGACCCAGATTCGGACGGAACTGTCATCTGCGACTCGTCCTGTTTACACTGTAGCACAAGATGTTTCACGTATTTCAGGAACGGGGGCTTATACCGGTGAAGTGAGCGCTGAATTATTGCAAGACAGCCAGATTCATTATGTACTGATTGGTCATTCTGAGCGTCGTGAAGTTTTCGCAGAAAACGCAGAAGTTCTGAATGCCAAAATCAAGCATGCATTGAGTGCCGGTTTAACGGTGATTTACTGTGTGGGTGAAAGCCTGGAACAACGTGAAGCAGGGCAGGCTGAAGCGGTCGTATTGCAACAGATTTGTGATATTGCAGCGGTAGTGGACGCTGAGCAATGGAAAAATATCGTGATTGCTTATGAGCCGATCTGGGCAATTGGTACCGGTAAAACCGCCTCTCCTGAAGATGCACAAGCCATGCATGCACAAATCCGTCAAGGTTTGAGCCAGATCACCGGCTATGGTGCAACCATGGCGATTTTATATGGTGGTAGTGTCAAGCCGGAAAATGCAGTAGAGTTAGCAGCCTGCCCGGATATCAATGGAGCACTGGTCGGTGGTGCATCACTCAATGCTGAGTCGTTCCATAAAATTGCTCACGCATTTGCAAATACACAATAATTAGGAGTTCAGCATGCAAACTTTTGTGCTGGTAGTACATATTATCTTAGCTGTTTTGATGATTGTCTTGATTTTGGTTCAGCATGGTAAAGGTGCAGATGCTGGTGCCTCTTTCGGTGGCGGTGGTGCGGCGACAGTATTCGGGGCATCGGGTTCCGGCAATTTTATGACCCGTTTGACTGCCATTTTAACGGCGCTATTTTTTGTGACCAGTTTGACTCTGGCTGTTTTGGCCAAGAAAGACAGCACAAATGCCTATAGTTTGGGAACGGTTCAATCTGCGCCGACCATGCCTGTGCAATCGAATGAAACTTCACCAACTGCACCAGAAACGACCGAATAGTTTTAATTAGTCCTTTCTTTTTTCCAGTGATGCGACTAGAATGCGTCACAGCTGCGGTGGTGGTGGAATTGGTAGACACGCTACCTTGAGGTGGTAGTGCTTTCGGGCGTGGGGGTTCAAGTCCCCCCTTCCGCACCAACTTATAATCCAGAAATTTAAGTTGGTGTATGCAGCTGAAAAAACTTCTGTTGATGCGGGATGGAGCAGTCTGGTAGCTCGTCGGGCTCATAACCCGAAGGTCGTTGGTTCAAATCCAGCTCCCGCTACCAATCAATCCTTTTTAAAGACGCAAACTTTTAAGAGGCAGTTTAATAAGTTATTAAGCTGAGAAATATAATTTGCATGTTGTTGCGGGATGGAGCAGTCTGGTAGCTCGTCGGGCTCATAACCCGAAGGTCGTTGGTTCAAATCCAGCTCCCGCTACCAATCTTTTAAAGATGCAAACTTTAAAAGCAGTTTAAGTTTTTTTAAGCTGAATGTTATTTGTACGCTGATGCGGGATGGAGCAGTCTGGTAGCTCGTCGGGCTCATAACCCGAAGGTCGTTGGTTCAAATCCAGCTCCCGCTACCATTTAAATAGTTTGGTAAACGTTATTTATAGATTTAGTTGATTGCTTGTCGGGCTCAACTCTCTATAATCTAGCGAAGGTCGTTGGTTCAAATCCAGCTCCCGCTACCATTTAAATGGTTTGGTAAACGTTATTTATGGATTTAGTTGATTGCTTGTCGGGCTCAACTCTCTATAAACTGGCGAAGGTTGTTGGTTTACATCCAGCACCCACTACCATTTTTTCAGTCACAGATGACAAATATGCAGAATGATGCAGTTTTGATTGAAAAGCTCTCATCTTTTGTATATAATTTTTGCACGTTGATGCGGGATGGAGCAGTCTGGTAGCTCGTCGGGCTCATAACCCGAAGGTCGTTGGTTCAAATCCAGCTCCCGCTACCAAGTTTCTAAAAAGAGGCTCACAACAAGGTGGGCCTTTTTGCACAGTGGGATTTGAAAAAAATCGCTATTGTGCTTAATTGGGGCGATTTACGCCCTTTTTTATTGGCTATCGTGTAGTGTCGACATTATTTGGTCACGTCTCCATGTTTCACTACTACTATAGTTTGTATTGGTTTGTAGTGGTCAAATAGATCATAAAATCGCACCAGATGACGAGAGTAAATGAAGCTATCAAATAAAACTCAAGCACTTCAGGACTTGATTGCACCGGCAGTTGAAGCCTGTAATGTAAACCTTTGGGGGATTGAGTTCCTGCCACAGGGTAAACGTTCGTTATTACGTATCTACATCGACAAACCGGTCGATGCAAGCGCTGAACCGGCCGTTAATGAAGACGGTGAAGAGGAACAGGGGCGTGGTATTGGTGTTCAGGATTGTGTGCGTGTAACGCAGCAAGTCGGCGCCATGCTGGATGTTCATGATCCGATCTCGGGTGAATATTCACTTGAAGTGTCTTCTCCAGGCTGGGATCGTCCATTCTTCCAGCTCGAACAGATGTCAGGCTATATTGGTCATAGCGTAGCATTACGTCTGATTAGTGCAGTAGATAACCGTCGTAAATTCCAGGCCAAACTGGTTGCAGTCGACCTAGACAATGAAATGATTCAAGTTGAAGTAGAAAAGCAACAGGTATTGGAGATCGACAGTCACAATATCGATAAAGCAAATTTGGTCTTCCAAGATTAATTGAATAAATAAAAATTTAACGAATAGGTGACGTATGGCACGTGAAATTCTGACCGTCGTTGAAACGGTTAGTAACGAAAAGGGTGTACCTCGTGAAGCAATTTTCGAAGCGCTTGAGCAAGCTTTAGTTGCGGCGACCAAGAAAAAATTCTACGAAGGAACTCGCTCTGAAGAAGCACGTTTACGTGTGGAAATTGATCGCAAAACAGGTGACTACCGTACTTTTCGTCAGTGGGAAGTAGTCGCTGACGAAGATCATGAAATGCCAGCGTGTCAGGATGCGATTTCTGATCTTGATCCTGCACAATGGTCAATTGGTGATATTCGTGAACTCGAAGTAGAATCGATTGATTTCGGTCGTATTGCAGCACAAATTGCCAAGCAAGTGATTGTACAGAAGATCCGTGAAGCAGAACGCGCACTTGTGGCTGATGCTTACGAATCCAAAGTCGGCGAGCTGATCTATGGTGAAGTGAAGAAACAAACCAAAGATGGCTTTATCATTGACTTGGGTGATAATGCTGAAGCATACCTTGCACGTGAAGAAATGATTCCGAAAGAAATTCTTCGTCCGAAGCAACGTATGAATGCGATTCTGTTCAATGTGAACCGTGAAGGTCGTGGTGCGCAACTCCAGTTGTCACGTGCCAAGCCGGATATGCTCATCGCATTGATGAAGAAAGAGATCCCTGAGATTTCTGAAGAAATTATTGAAATTAAAGCAGCAGCTCGTCAACCAGGCGTGCGTGCTAAAATTGCAGTAAAAACAAATGATCACCGTATTGATCCGGTTGGTGCATGTATTGGTATGCGTGGTACACGTATCCAGGCTGTTCAACAAGAATTGAACGGTGAGCGTATCGATGTCGTGGTATGGTCTGACGACCCTGCCCAGTACATCGCCAGCGCACTGGAACCAGCAGATGTATCGAGTATTGTCATCGATGAAGATGCCTGTACTGCAGACATCATTTTTGCAACGAGTGATCAATTGGCTCGTGCGATTGGTTCACAAGGTCAGAACGTTCGTCTGGCATCAGAATTGACTGGCTACAAGCTGGACATGATGCTGGAAGAGGAATACTACGCCCGTCAACAAAACGAAGCGCAACAGTATCTGGACATGTTTGTAACACGTCTGGATATCGCGGAAGATTTGGCGATGGCACTGGTAGAAATGGGCTTCACCTCGCTTGAAGAAATTGCTTATGTCCCTGCAGAAACGTTTGATGAAATCGAACTTGATGCTGAACTGGTTGAATTATTGCAAAGCCGTGCGAAAGAAATTGCACTTGCTGATGCATTACAACAGCAAGAGAATATACAAGCGCCAAGTGAAGAACTTGTTGCAATGGAAGGCATGACAGCAGAGATCGCGCAAGCTCTAGCAGCTCGTGGTGTGGTAACAGTTGACGATTTGGCAGATCAGGCGACCGACGATATCGAAGATATTGAAGGTTTGGGTGCTGAGAAAGCCGGTCAACTCATTATGAAAGCGCGCGAATCATGGTTTAACTAGGAGGTAGTATATGACGGACAAGTCGATTAAAGAGTTAGCCCTCAGCGTGGGTCGTCCAGTTGAGAAGCTCCTAGAGCAGGTTCGTGAGGCAGGTTTACCACAGCGTAAAGCTGACGATATTATTACCACCGAACAACAAGATAGCTTGATGAGCCATGTGAAGAAATCACAAGGTTCAGAAAGCCAAGCAGGGCAAATCACGTTGAAACGTAAAACAACCAGTACCGCAAAAGTTGCGAGTACTTCAGGTAAGGCGAAAACGATTAATGTAGAAGTTCGCAAGAAGCATACATTTGTTAAGCCTGATCCAGAACAGATCAAAGCAGAAGCATTGGCGAAAGCCAAGGCTGAACAACAGGCCAAAGCTGCGCCTGAGCAGAATACAGCACAAGCTGCTTCTTCTGCTGAAGCTCCGAAAACTGGCGTAAATAACGCGAGTAAAGCTCTAGAAGCGATGCGTGCTGCTGCAAAACAAACCAGCGACAAGCAAGAAGTTTCTAAAGCGGCAGTCGTGGTAAAACGCAAATCGACCAACAAGCCGATTGTAAAACAGGTTGTTAAACAAACTGAAACGGCTGAACAGAAAAAAGCACGTGAAGCTCAGGCAGCGCAATTAAAAGCGACTGAAGAAGCAGCACGTCGTAAAGCGGCTGAAGAAGCGCAGCAACGTACGCTTGAACAAATGCGTCAGATGGCGTCTAAGTACACCGCTGAAGATACAACAGCAACGATTCGTGTCGTAGATGATTCTCCGCTTGCTGCCGGTCTGGTGGGTCAGGCATATGAAGACTCATTTGCCAAAGAAGACCGCGAGATCAAACGTGGTACCAATACCCCAGCTGCACGTGCACCGAAAAAAGGTGGACGTCGTGGTCAGGAAGAGCAGAGCTTCAGCAAACAGCCTAAACGCGGTTTGAAAACCAGCCAGGGCAACAAGCACGGCTTCGAAAAACCTGTGAAGAAACAGGTTTACGATGTTGAAATTGGTGAAACCATTGTTGTGGCTGACCTGGCTGCGAAAATGGCGATCAAGGTTCGTGAAGTTATTAAATCTCTCATGAAAATGGGTGAGCTGGTTACTCAGAATCAAGCCATTGATCAGGAAATTGCAGCGTTAATCGTAGAAGAAATGGGTCATAACCCGGTATTGGTTTCTGATACGCAAGCTGAAGATAACTTGCTTGAAGCAGCTGAAGAAGCACGTGGTGCACAAACAACGCGCGCACCAGTGGTTACCATCATGGGCCATGTTGACCATGGTAAAACATCGCTTCTTGACCGTATCCGCCGTGCCAAAGTGGCGCAAGGCGAAGCAGGCGGTATTACCCAGCATATTGGTGCTTACCACGTTACAACCGACAAAGGTATTATTACCTTCCTTGATACTCCGGGACACGCAGCGTTTACTGCAATGCGTTCACGTGGTGCCAAAGCAACGGATATCGTTGTACTGGTTGTTGCAGCAGATGATGGTGTTATGCCACAAACTGCAGAAGCAATCGACCATGCACGTGCCGCAGGTACACCAATCATTGTTGCAATCAACAAGATGGATAAAGAATCTGCTGATCCAGATCGCGTATTGAACGAATTGACCACCAAACAGATCGTACCTGAACAATGGGGCGGTGATGTACCGGTTGCCATGGTTTCGGCGCATTCTGGTCAAGGTATCGATGAACTTCTAGACCTGATTTCGATCCAGGCTGAATTGCTTGAATTGAAAGCATCGGAAGAAGGTGCTGCACAAGGTGTGGTGATTGAAGCACGTGTAGACAACAGCCGTGGTGCGGTCACGTCTATTCTGGTTCAAAACGGTACCTTGAAAGTGGGTGACCTGGTTCTTGCTGGTTCATCTTATGGTCGCGTTCGTGCAATGACCGATGAAAATGGTCAGCGTATCAAATCTGCAGGTCCTTCAATTCCAGTGGAAATTTTGGGTCTTCCAGAAGCGCCAATGGCAGGTGACGAAGTTCTTGTTGTTAGCGATGAGAAAAAAGCACGTGAAGTTGCCGATGCACGTATGGATCGTGAACGTCAAAAACGTCTTGAGCGTCAATCTGCAATGCGTCTTGAAAACATCATGGCGTCTATGGGCAAGAAAGATGTGCCTATCGTGAACGTGGTGCTGAAAACTGACGTACGCGGTACACTGGAAGCCTTGCATGTTGCACTTGCTGAACTTGCAACGGATGAAGTGAAAGTACGTATTATTGGTTCGGGCGTTGGTGCAATCACCGAGTCTGACGTAACACTGGCTGAATCTTCAGAAGCAGTTCTACTTGGCTTTAACGTTCGTGCGGACAACACTGCGCGTCAAAAAGCCGATGCAGACAGCATCGACATTCGTTACTACTCAATTATCTATCAATTGATTGATGATGTGAAAGCAGCAATGAGCGGTAAGCTGGCACCTGAACATCGTGAAACGATTCTGGGTGTTGCACAAGTACGTGAAGTATTCCACTCAAGTAAATTCGGTGCGGCTGCGGGCTGTATGGTTCTTGAAGGCGTATTGCATCGTAACAAACCGATTCGCGTACTCCGTGATGACGTGGTGGTATTCCAGGGCGAGCTTGAATCTCTTCGTCGCTATAAAGAAGTGGTTGAAGAAGTTCGTGCCGGTATGGAATGTGGTCTTGCGGTGAAAGGTTATAAAGACATCAAAGCACTGGATAAGATCGAAGTGTACGATGTTCAACTGATTAAACGGAGTCTTTAATGGCGGGTAGTCAACGTCTGAAGCGTATGGCGGATACAGTACAACGCGAGTTGTCAGAACTGATCCGTCAGGAGCTGAAAGATCCACGCTTAGGTGGTCTGGTGACCATCTCTGCCGTGAAGGTGAGCCCGGACTTGGGATATGCGGAAGTTTATGTCACTGTTATGGGACGTGAGCTGGGCGATGAACAAAGTGAAGCGGCGAATAAAGAAACTTTAGAGGTGTTAAACAAAGCCTCTGGTTTCCTGCGTCACGAACTGAGCCGTCGTATCAAAACCCGTATTACACCTCGTCTACGTTTCCATTACGACAAGACCAATGCCTATGGTAACTATATGTTTGGTCTAATTGCTGAAGCTGTGAAGGATTTACCTGAAGCTGAAGCAAAAAAAGATGATGAATAAGTCTTAGGACAATAAAAAAGCCACCTTCGGGTGGCTTTTTTATAGCTGGCTTTATTGAAACTTTAAACATTAGAAGTGAATCGACCTATCTAAAAATAGTCCAAATCAAGTGAGATCATCATTTTTATGATTCATTTTTTTCTCATAAAAAGCACGGCGACGTGAACGTTGCCAAGGCAGGGGACGCTCCAGTGTTTCTGGAACCTCACCACTTAGCGAGCGTAAACGTAAATGCAATGCTGCCTGCGCCATCAGATTGGCCGATACGGGTGCAGTGATAAAAGCAAACAGGGTAATCAGCACTTCAGCAAAACCGAAACGGCCGTACATGGCAGAAAAAATAATCGCGGCAATCAGAAAACTGCCCAAGCCCAAGGTACTGGATTTGGTCGGTGCATGCAGCCGCATAAACAGATCGGGCAGGCGCACCATCCCGATCCCACCGACCAGCATGAAGAAAGCACCAATCAATAAAAAAATCGAAACTAGTATTTCTAAAATTAACGGCATTTAAAAACTCCTAGTCGATGACATGGCCAGTGGTGAAATAACGCGCCAAAGCTGCTGTAGAGACAAAGCCGAGCATCGCCACCAGTAAAGCCTCTTCAAACAGAAAAGTGCTGCTCCAGTAAATTCCCAAAATGACAATCAGACAGGTGGCATTCAGGAACAGGGTATCGAGTGCCAGGAGGCGGTCAACGATAGAAGGGCCGGTAATGAGTCGGATCAGGCAGAGTAACATCGAGACAGTGACTGCACCCAGGCAAATCATTAATGCATAAGGTAGAATCGTCATATTTTTTCTCCTGTCTGTGCGCTGAAAATTTTAAGCAAGGGCTGTTCATAACGTTGTTTGATCAGCTCGATTTCAGCTGCTTCATCATCCGTGCTTAAAGCATGCACCAGAATATCACCACGATCCTGATCAATACCGGCAGTGACTGTGCCCGGTGTAGTGGTAATAATCATGGCCAGTAAGGTGTTGACTTCTTCATGCTCGGTTTCCAGAGGCACACGGAACCATTTGGGATGTAGGTTTTTGGTCGGCCCCAAGACCAGTTTTGCAACTTTAAGATTGGCCACCACAATGTCCCAGACCACGACAAAGAACAGACGCAGCGCAGGCCGCCACTGGATATTCGGGGTATAGTCAATAAACGGCGCGACCATTTTGGGAATGACAATCGCCAGAAGCAGGGCCACCAGCAAGGTTCCGGCTTCTGTGCTATGTGACAGTAAAGTCCAGCTGAGTCCCACGATTACAGAAACCAACGGGTGCGGGAACCAACGTTGCAGGAATGATTCAGCCATTAAGGTCCCTCCGCCGGTTTAAGTTGATTATCATCATGTTGGGTTTGTTCAATATGCTGCTGGTCAATCTGACGTTGTTTGAATTCAGAAATATTTTCACCTTCCAAAGTGGCTTCTGAAATCATATAAGGAATCAGATGTGCATTTGGATCCACCACCTCGCCACCATATTTGGTTTCTGGCAAATAACTTGGATCAAAGGGTTGCACACTAATAAATTGACCTTCTGCATCACGTTTTAACAGGGCAGCTTCATAGACCGGATTGTTTTTAATCTGTTCTGCCGTCTGATAGTTATATTGATAGATCGGTCCAGCAAATACAACATAAGCTGTTAAGCCGGCAAGTAGCAAATAGATCGTGTGATCATTACGTGCAGGTGCCTTACTGGGTAAAGCTTCATATTTGTGGAAATCGTCAGAATTCAAATCATCTTCAGGTTTGGTTGAGCGCCAGAACAGCATAAAGCCGACTCGAGTAAAAGCCAGAATACTGAGGAAACTCACCAGCAGAATGGTCAGGATAATGATCATCTGATGCTCTGAATTGGCAGAAGCCTGCAAAATAAAGACTTTGCCAAAGAAGCCGCTGAACGGTGGCAGACCGGCCATCATCAAGGCAATGATGAAATAGACAATCGAAACCAGCTTGTTCTGTTTCATCAGCGGTGCGATTTTAAAATGATCTTTGAACTCACCGCGCTGTGAGGTAATCCAGCCAGACAGGATATAAAATGCCGCAGCAATCAGGGTACTGTGTACCATATAGTATAGGGCGCCGGCCCAGGCTGCCGTCGTATTCATGCCAATGGCCACCAGAATCGTACCGACTGAAGACAGCACCATAAAGCCGACAAAACGGCGCAGGCGTTCTGTACCAATCGCACAAATGACACCATAAACTGAAGTAATCAGACCAATCACCAGTAGACAGTTCATTAGAATCTGATGGCTATACTCATCATCAAAAACAGTTCCATTGATTCGCAAAATCGCATAGATCCCGACTTTGGTCATGATGGTAAAGAGTGCGGCAACAGGGGTGGTGGCTACGGCATAGGTTTTGGGTAACCAGAAGCCCACCGGCAGCATTGCCGCCTTAATCCCGAAGACCACGAATAGCATGAGTCCACCGGCAACAGCCAGTTTATGCTGATCTTCTGCCAAGGTAGGCATTAAGCGCGCCACATCGGCCATGTTCAGACTGCCGACACTGCCATAAATCATGCCGAGTCCAATCAGGAACAGCGCAGAAGCCAGCAGGTTAATGGTGACATAATGAATTCCCAGCTGGAAACGCGCCTTGCCCTGTCCATGCAATAGCAGCACATAGGACGCCATCAGCAAGATTTCAAAGAATACGAACAGGTTGAATAAGTCACCGGTCAGGAAGGCGCCGGTCAGGCCCATCAGCAGGAAATGCACCATGGTATGGAAATAACGGCCACGGGTATCCCATTCTTTACTGGCATACCAGACCACCGGTACTGCCAGGGCATAGGTCAACACCAGCATCATGGCAGAGAGTTGGTCCAGCACCAGCACGATTCCAAAAGGTGCCGCCCATTCGCCCAGTGTATATACACTGACTTGACCCTGACTGCTGTCAATTAAATAACTGACCGCAATGATCAGACCCAAGATACCCGAGATATGGCTGATACCACGACGCCAAGGCTGACGCCAGTCTGTGGTCAGGGAGCCAGAACCCGGATTGCCTAAAAGTACCAGACTAAAAGCGGTAATGGCCGGTAAAAGAATACTGAAAATTGGCGTATGTTGAGACCAGAAGTGAAGAAGATCAGTCATTAAGGCTCATCCTCACGTGGGTCAATCTGAGGTGTTTCTTCTTTTGAATCAACGTGGTCTGTTCCTGATTCATAACGGCTACGCAGTGCCAGCTGAACAATAAAGGCAGTGGTGGCAAAGCCAATCACGATGGCGGTCAGCACCAGTGCCTGCGGAAGGGGATCGGTGACTCTGGAGGCCTCGGTCAATACGGCAGGCGAATTCATCTGGATCCGCCCCATGGCAAATAAAAACAGGTTGACCGCATAACCAATCATGGCCAAGCCCAGTACCACCGGAAAAGTACGCGCACGCAGAATCAGATAGATTCCGGTGGCGGCGAGTAGACCAATGGCGGAGGCTAATAAAAATTCTAAACTCATCATTCTATTATCCTCTTGGTACTGGGCCAGTCATACTGGAGTGACGTGAATCGCCCAGGACAGAAATCATCAGCATGGTCGCACCGACTACAGTGACATAGACACCGACATCAAACAGCGCCGCCGAAGCCAGATGCATTTCTCCAATCACGGGTGGCGAGACATAGATATGTGCGCTGGTCAGGAATGGGCGTGACCAGAACCAGGCTGCAACCCCGGTCAAACCGGCAATGGTTAAACCCACGCCAATCCAGATTTCATACAAACGACCAGATTTGGCACCCAGCAACTGTTCAGTTTTATCCTGTCCCACTGCAATATATTGAATAATTAAGGCCAGTGAGGTGACTAATCCGGCAATGAATCCACCGCCCGGCAGGTTATGGCCACGCATAAAGATATACAGGCTGACTACCAGAGCTACAGGTAAAATCCATGATGCCGTGATACGTAACATCAAGGGGGAGGGATTAAATCGATAGGTCAAACCTTGGGTCATGGTGGTGCCATGCGCACGCATGCCATCCATCAGGCTAAGCACACCAATCGCGGCAATCCCGAGTACAGTAATTTCGCCGAAGGTATCGAAACCACGGAAGTCGACCAGAATCACATTGACCACATTGGTGCCGCCGCCGAGTGGAATTGACTGCTGCAGGAAGAACCATGAAATAGAATTATGATCACGGGTCATGATCAGCCAGGCGATGGTGGCAATACCGAGACCGCCGCCTAGCGCAATGATCGCATCACGCCAGCGCCGGGTTGGACTGGATTCATAAGGGGTTAGCTGCGGTAGCAGAGATAAACTCATTAATAACAAGACGGTGGTTACTACATCGACCGTAATTTGGGTCAATGCCAGGTCAGGTGCCGAGAAGCCAATAAAGACCATGGTCACCACCAGACCTACTGCACCACTGATCAGTACCGCTTTAATCCGTTCATGATGGAACCATAGCAGCATCCAGCAGGCAGAGAACAGCAACATCCACAAGACAATGGCAAGGGCAGGGGCATGGGTCAGCTCACGCGTACCGCTACCGATACCATTGGATAACAATGGGAAACCAACCAGGCCGATGGTAAAGATCACAATCCACAATAAATAGCTTTGTAATTTGCCAGTTTCAGTGGCACGGCGGAAACGACGTGAATTTAACAGCAGATTTTTCAGGAACAGGTCAAACAGGATCCGACCCTGTAAGCGGCCCAGTTTTGGATCCAGATCAATTTCACGTAAGGCACCACCTTTGGCCAGAGAAAAGTAAAACACCGCACCACCGGCCAAAGCAATCACACTCATTAATAATGGCAGATTAAACCCATGCCAGAGGGCCAGATGCGTACCTTCAAAAGCAAAATTTTGAGTCGTTGCCTGCGTGGTACTATTCACGATTTTTTCGACCAAAAGTGCTGGCAATAGACCCACTAAAATACATAAAAATGCCAGTAAAGTGGCGGGTGCACGCATGCCAAATGGTGGCTCATGCGCATTTTTATTCGGGACTTGCTTGCCCAGTGGACCGTCGAAAAATACCCCATGCACCAGACGAATCGAATAAGTGACTGCAAAAATTCCGGCCAATGTTGCCACAATGGCTGAACCGACCAGCACTGGCCCGCTTAAATTGGCCACCAGCTCAGTAAAGAACATCTCTTTGGAGAGGAAACCATTGGTCAATGGAACACCGGCCATAGAGGCCGCAGTGATCATGGTCAGCGTTGCAGTAAAGGGCAGCAGTTGCCACAGACCGGAAAGCTTACGTAAATCACGGGTGCCAGATTCATGATCGATAATACCGGCAATCATAAACAGGGCCGCTTTAAAGGTGGCATGGTTAATAATATGGAAAATTGCCGCTGCGACTGCCAGTGGAGAACCAATCCCGAGCAGACACATGATCAGACCCAAATGACTGATGGTTGAATAGGCCAACAGGCCTTTCAGATCTTCCTTAAAAATGGCAAAAAAGGCGGCCATGCACAGGGTAAACAGACCGACAAAGGTCACAATATTATGAAACAGTGCCGCGCCCGCAAAAATCGGGAGTAAACGTGGGACCAGAAACAGGCCGGCTTTGACCATGGTGGCCGAGTGTAAATAGGCAGAGACCGGTGTCGGTGCTGCCATGGCATTGGGTAACCAGAAATGGAAGGGGAACTGCGCACTCTTGGTAAAGGCACCGAGTAAAATCAGCAACAAAGTGGGAACAAATAGCGCATGTGACTGAATCTGGTCAGTCATCGTCAGGATTTGATCAATCTGATAAGTGCCGGTAATTTGACCCAGCAGGATGAAGCCACCAAGCATGGCCAAGCCACCCATGCCGGTAATGGTCAAGGCCATACGTGAGCCGCGCTGTGCGGCTTCGTAATTGCTCCAATAGCCCACCAGTAAAAATGATGAAATACTGGTAAGTTCCCAGAAAACCAGCAGGATCAGCAAGTTATTCGACAATGAAATTCCGAGCATGGCTGCCATAAACAGCATCAGCAAGAAATAAAGTTTGCTCAGCGAATTTTTAGGATTGAGATAATAATAGGCATAAATATAGATCAGGGTGCCTATACCACTGATCAGCAAGGCAAACAGCAGGGCCAGAGAATCCAGACGGAAACTGAAATCGATCCCGAGCTGGGGCAGCCAGGACCAGGTCTGAATGATCACGGCACCATCAAAGATGGCAGGCGCCTGACTCAATAATAATAAGAAACTGCTGAGGCTGACACCAATTGCCCCTAAAGCCGTTACCCCGCGCGAAAATTGCTTCAGCCACGAGACAAGGGTTGTGCCTAATACTAACGGTAACAATATAATAATCGGCAGCACACTCGTATCCATTGTCGTGATTTAGGTTGTGACCAACCTAGGGTGAATCTTCATCTTTCAAGGACTACAGGATTACAAGGAGCAACCCAAACTTCTCAATCTTGAAAGCCAAAAGAATATTCAAAAAGAATATAAAAACAGTTGTATTGCGCAACTTATAAACGATAGCAAATTCCGATTTTACAATGAAATTCGCAAATAAAACCGATCATATTACAGGATAACAACAACATCAATGTTTTTATGTCGAACTTATAAATTATACGCGAGCAGGCTTTTGGCGTGGGGTAGATGCTTAAACAGATCATCCAGAAGTGACCGAAAATTAAGATTAAATTGCAAGCATTGATTGTAAATATGACTAAATGCAGTTTTACAATTGCAAAAAGACAGCACTAAAATGGTCTGGATAAATCTCGATATTCATCGAAACGATCATTACTGTTTTTCAACGTTATTTAGAGCGATTGCGGTAGCGTCGGCTGATCCTGAGCAAGTAAACGTAACAATTCCTGCTGCTGTTCAGGATTCAACTGTTGCTGAATCCGCTGTAATACAGCAAGCGGTGTAGTCGGTTCGGTGACGGTTTCTATTAGCGCTTCTTCGGCAGGAATTGCGTCTGGATCAGTATGTAGACCCATTTCGGCATAGATCTGATCAAACTGGATTTTCATGCTTTCAAGATGAATTGGATGCAACTGTTTATTTTCGAGTCTTAAGCACTGAAAGGCCTGTGCATGTTCCAGTAACTCAGGTCGGTTGCCGGTGGCAATAATTTGCAAGTTAGGAAATGCCTGATGCAGACGTGGCAGAATCTCTGCTGCCAGATCCTGATCCAGCTGATGATCAATGGCATCAATCAACAACACTCCTGTACCTTCCTGACATGGAAATAAACTGTTCGGGTTGAGCAGACAAAGACGCCGTACAATATCGCCCACCAGTGCAATCCAGGTGCGGATGCTATTGGGAAGTTGCTGAAAAGTAAAACGCTTGTCCTGATAGGTCAGCATCAGTTGCAGCTTGGGCTGGTATTTTAACTCAATCTGGCTGATGTCAGGCAGTACCTGCGACAGGGCGTTTTTTAAGGCCGTTAAATGCGGGGTATGCAGCTGTGCTTGCGCTTTTTCAATCTGCCGCGCCAGTTCATCTCCCCGAATATCTTTAGGCTGCTGCAAGGCACGCGCTAAAATCTGATCCATGATCTTGGCGCTTTGCGCATTTTCAATATCACTGACTTCACGCAACCATTCAAAGAAACGGGCAAAGGTCGTAAACGGAATCGCGCCAATGTCGTAAGCATACGCTGTATGGAAAATGGCCGGATTGTTTTTGCTGATCAGATTGACGTCATTGACAAAGCGGTCGGTAGGATAATAGGCAATTAGCGGCAAGCCGAGCAGAGGATCATTGAGTCGGGCTTTCTGATAAAGCCCAAGCATGCTGTCCAGTTGCGCGGTTTCTGCTTTGCTAAAGCCGAGTCCCTGACTATTTAAAGTCTTATAGACTTGCCAGGAACAGCTCTGTTGCTGTGCAGCTTCAGTCTGGCTGGATTCTGTAAGCGCTGAAACCTCTTCGGGAAAGCCAACCCGGATATCAATTTTGGATTGCAGCCGGTGTTGCATGATGTCCTGATCAGGCATCACCAGACCGGCAGCCCGGCTATCGCGATAACGCGCTGCAAACCAGGTCAGCGCCTGATAAGCACAGCGTAACAAAGTGGTTTTGCCAGTACCCTGATTGCCCAAAATTAAGGTAAGCGGATATTGTGAATAATCAAGCTGAAGCTGAATCTCTGGAAAATGCAGGGTGTGTTTCAGTTGAAGCGCTTCGATGTGCATAGATCACCTGTACCATGATTTTACATCCATACCTTAACCGACGGCTTGACGAAGCGACTGCGGCATCTTGATCTTCAGTTGTTGAATCAGGTCATAAATGTGATGAATATTTAAGCTTACTTTAGCACGTGTACAGGCCACGTAAAGTAAACGTAGCTCTTCATCACTAATTTTATGATCTTTTTCATTCAGCTTAAACTGATAGTCATCTTCAATATGCACCCGTTCCCACTCCAGACCTTTGGCCTTATGTGCAGTGGAAATAATATAGTCCGCCTGTCCAATCGGGGTGATTTTGGCCAGGGCTTTTTTCAATGGATCGGTGCCATGTTCATCGACCAGTTTAACCAGCGGTTTGATATCGCTACCTTCATTGGTTTCACAGTATTCATGCACATCATGCCAGGAATTAAACCAAGCCAATTCCGGCACATCGACCACACGTTTGCCCTGTTTCAACATGGCAGCCGCATCGACAAAACGATTCAGTTTGACATGATCGGCTTGCAGGCTGACTTTATCACCACGCACCAGTCCGGCAAGTAACAGTTCCATGGCCCGGGCATTGGTCCGGCATAAAATTGCATCCCGCATTTTGGTATGCGGTTTATTCACGACTTTAGAATCTAACAACGGATTGCCAAGCAAAGGCACGGTTTCATTCAGTGCACCTAAAATGGCATTGGCATTTAACGCGATTTCAGGGCCAAAACGAAACGATGTGGTCAGGCGTGATTCGGGTAAAGGCAGTTGCTGCATGGCATTCACCGCACCGCGCCAAGCATAAATCTGCTGATGCGCATCACCGACATAAATCACCTGAGTATTCCGCTGTTTCAGCAAAATTCCGAGCATGAGTGGGTCGGCATCCTGCGCTTCATCAAACAGCACATAATCGGCCGGAATATTCGGTTCAGACAGCGCCCAGAGTTTCAGGTAAATATCATGGCCAATCCCGGCCTGATGATTGGGATCGATTGATTCTAGCCAGCGCCGTTCTACGGCCGGATAAAGTTTCTTTTGCAGGATCTCAATATCATCTGGATGTAACCAGCTCGGTGCCTGAATATGCCGCGGAGCAGGGTATTGCGAACTGGTCGAACAGAAATAGCCAACCGCATTGGCGACTAAACTCGCCAGACGCGAAGGCATCAAGACATATTTTTCATAACGCCCACCCATCATACGGCGCATGGTCATCGGTTCCAGACGGTATTCTTTGGCAATAAAGCTTGGGCTTAAACGGGGCAGACGCAGCTTGTCGGTGATTCCACGTGGAACACTGCGAAATGCCAGCGAGTGAAAAGTGCGGCAATCTACGCCGCGATGAAATTTGGCTTGCGCTTCACTGGCAATGGCTTTGTTGAAAGCCAGATACATGCCACGCCGTTCAGGCATGGCATCACTGATCATTTGTAGTGTGGTGGTTTTACCTGTGCCGGCATAGGCAATCACTTTAAAGGAATTACCCAGACGGGCATTATCGATGGCAGTGGCCTGCTCATAAGTGGCCTTGGGTTTTTGCAGATCAGACACAGGCATATTCATCATTTAATGCTGACGGCTGGCTTTTTCAACCAGACCGGATAAGCCCTGACGACGTGCCAGCTCATTCAAGACCAGTTGCGGTTCGATATCGAAATAACCCAGCATCACAATGGTATGGAACCACAGATCAGCAACTTCATAGATCAGATCATTTTTATTGTCTTCAGAGACCTGAGCGTTGAAATCTTTGGCAGCCAGCACAGTTTCAAAGCTTTCTTCACCGACTTTTTCTAAAATCTTGTTCAGGCCTTTGTGATAGAGCTTGGCCACATAAGAGGAATCCGGATCGGCCTGTTTGCGTTCTGCCATCATCTGGCCCAGATAGGACAAGACTTCGACCTGTTCAGACTGGGCGCTTGACGCTTCCATCGCCAGCGTATGCGGATTTGTGGATTTTTCACCATAAATTGCAGACGGGTGTTTCAGCTGTGCATCGACAATTTCCCAGCCATTTGGCGTGAGCTTGCGATAGAAACATGATTCACGGCCAGTATGGCAGGCGATACCGCCATGTTGTTCAATTTGCAGCACAATCACGTCGGCATCACAGTCCAGACGGATTTCATGTACCGTTTGAAAATGTCCTGATTCTTCGCCCTTATGCCATAACTTGCTGCGTGAACGGGAGAAATATACCGCCTGATTTTTTTCAGCAGTTAAAGCCAAGGCTTCACGATTCATCCAGGCCACCATCAACACACGTCCAGTTTGATGATGCTGGGCAATGGCAGGGACTAATCCTTGTTCGTTAAATTTTACTTCATCGAGCCATTGCGCGTTGTTCATAAGGGTTTCCATCATTTCAATCAAAATATAAAAATACGGATAGGAAATATCCGCAGATAGTGTACGTGATCTCGCAGCATTTGCGGCAAAAATCTGTGTCGATAAAGACAGGCTATGTCGTGTGTGATCCAGATGAGCTTGCTTTCACCTAGAGATTTAAAACTGAGACATCAAAAAAGCCGCCCGGTCGGCGGCTCGTATTTTCAGGAAATTATCCCAGTAAAAATTACCAGTGTTCGCCCGGGAACAGCCGTGCATATGCTTTTTGCACCAAATTTAATTTTTGTGGTTGACCCACAGAGGCACTTGAACTTGGGAACAGGTTATAACCAATCGACATCAGAACATTGTTGATATCCGGGGCAATCGAATAAGTAATCGAGGCCAGACGACCCAAACCGGTCGCAACTTTCTTCGGGCGTTTCACGATGGCATAGGCAATCAGGTCAGCCGCCTGTTCCGGAGAAAGTGTCGGGACGTATTTATAAATTTTGGTTGGTGCAATCATCGGAGTGCGTACCAAAGGCATATAGATCGAGGTGATTGCGATTTTATGCGAATGTACTTCTGCAGACAGGCAGCGACTAAAAGCATCCAGCGCAGCTTTTGAAGCAACATAGGCCGAAAAACGGGTGGCATTGGCCAGTACACCAATTGAGCTGATGTTAATAATCTGACCCGCACGACGAATCATCATTTGCGGCAGGATATTCATCACCAGACGCACGGCGCCGAAATAGTTCAGCTGCATGGTCCGTTCAAAATCATGAAAACGATCTACTGACTCATGCACGGCACGGCGGATCGAACGTCCTGCATTATTGATCAGAATATCAATATGATCGACTGAGGCAATAATCTGTTTGGAAACTTCATCAATCGCTTCCATATTGTTTAAATCACATGGAAAGATTGAGGCTTTGCCGCCTTTGGCTTCAATGTCTGCTTTTACTTGTTCTAGGGTTTCTTGAGTACGGGCCACCAGTAAAACATGGGCGCCTGCATCGGCCAGTTGATGTGCTGTCGTTAAACCAATACCGCTGGATGCACCGGTAATCAGGACGGTTTTACCTGCAACACGTTTTTCCAGTTGTTTGTGTAGTCTAGTTTTCACGTTTGTTATCCCTAATTTGAAGTCAGCGTTCAAATTATTTTTATTAAAGGTCTATGGCGCTCTAACAGAAGATGAGAGCGAAGGTGAGTCCAGATATGATAACCAATTCTTCAGAAAAATCTATAAATTAAACCATTGAAATTAAAATAAAAATTAGAGTAATTGCTCTATTTGTGTTCACTCTTTCATTTAACTTTTAACATGAAAATAAAAAGCAAAGCAAGTGGCTGTTTTAGAAAATAAATAAAAAAACCTCACCAAAATGATGAGGTTTCGAATCGGCTCGGGTACCGTTTTTAAACGGTCGCCAGCGCCTGTTCCAAATCCGCGATCAAGTCATCAATATGTTCAATCCCAATCGAGAGTCGCACCATATCTTCACTGACACCTGCTGATTTTAACTCCTCGGCATTGAGTTGGCGATGTGTGGTGGTCGCCGGATGACAAGCGAGACTTTTGGCATCGCCGATATTGACCAGACGGGTAAACAGTTGCAGCGCATCAATAAAACGTGTGCCGCCTTCAAGACCATGCTCTACGCCAAAGGTTAGAATCGCAGATGGTTTACCTTTCACATATTTTTGTGCCAAGGCATGTTGTGGATGATCTTTCAGACCAGCGTAATTGACCCATTTTACTTTAGGATGCTGCTGTAAATATTCCGCAATTTTAAGCGCATTTTCAGTATGACGCTCCATACGCAGACTTAAAGTTTCCAAACCTTGCAGGATCAGAAACACATTCTGCGGGCTGATCGCGGCCCCAGTATTGCGTAGTGGCACCACACGCGCTCGAGCGATATAAGCCGCTTCACCGAGAACTTCGACATAGTTTACGCCATGATAACTTGGATCGGGGGTATTCAGCGCGGGAAAGCGTTCAGGATATTTACCCCACGGGAATTTACCGCTATCGACAATGATGCCACCAATCGAATTGCCATGACCGCCGATATATTTGGTCAATGAATGCACGATAATGTCGGCACCAAAATCAAAAGATTTTTGTAGCACTGGCGTTGCCACCGTGTTGTCCACGACCACAGGCACACCGTACTCATGCGCGATTTTTGCAATCTCTTCCAGATCAATAATATTACCCAGTGGATTACCAATCGATTCAACAAAGACCAGTTTGGTCTTGTCATCAATTAAACTACGCAAGCTTTCCGGTTTTTCATAATCAAAGAAACGCACGTCAATACCTTGCTTCGGCAGGGTGTGTGCGAACAGGTTATAGGTGCCGCCATAGAGCGTAGATACGGATGCAATATTGTCACCGGCTTCAGCAATGGTCTGAATCGCATAGGTAATTGCAGCCATACCAGACGCTAAAGCAAGTGCGCCAATCCCGCCTTCAAGTGCGGCAATACGTTGCTCTAACACCGCCGTGGTCGGGTTCATGATCCGGGTATAGATATTGCCCTGTACCTTTAAATCGAACAAATCGGCCCCATGTTGAGTATTGTCAAAGGCATAAGACGTAGTTTGGTAAATTGGCACTGCAACTGCTTTGGTGGTGGCTTCAGGGCTATAACCTGCATGAATCGCAAGGGTTTCTGCTTTATAACTCATTATGACTGATCTTCTTGTGTTTAAGTTTATGACTTGAGTGTAACATTTTCATATATAAGTAAAAGTGCAATTTTACTGAAATAGATAGATGAAATAATCATATATAAATTGGGATTCGATGCACTTATTTGACTTAAATCAGCTGTTTGAAAAATCACCATAAATAAACTTGTAACAATGCATTGAAGTTCATGGCAATGGCTTATGTTTTCGCAGCTTTCTGCGTATAATAGCCGATTATTTTTTCGCTCTTTTTTGAGCTGGGGTGGTTGTTTTAACCCCATTTGGTTTTTCAGTTGAGGAGTCCTACGTGGCCCAATATATTTATACGATGAACCGAGTGTCTAAGATGGTGCCGCCGAAACGCGAAATCCTGAAAGATATCTCCTTATCATTTTTCCCGGGCGCAAAAATTGGTGTGCTTGGTCTAAACGGTGCAGGTAAATCGACCTTGCTTCGTATTATGGCGGGCGTAGATAAAGATTTCTCTGGTGAAGCACGTGCACAACCAGGTACTAAAATCGGTTATCTCGAGCAAGAGCCGCCTTTAGATGAAACTAAAGACGTGCGTGGCAACGTTGAAGATGGTCTGCGTGAGCCGCTGGATGCTTTGGCACGTCTTGACGAAGTATTTGCAGAATATGCAGCAGAAGATGCTGACTTTGATGCACTTGCAAAAGAGCAGGAAAAGCTCGAAGCCATTATCCATGCATGGGATGCACATAACCTTGCCAATCAGATGGATCAGGCAGCTGCTGCACTGAACCTTCCAGCTTGGGATGCGGATGTTAAACTGCTTTCAGGTGGTGAACGCCGCCGTGTGGCACTGTGCCGTTTGCTCTTGTCTAAGCCAGACATGTTGCTTCTTGACGAACCGACGAACCATTTAGATGCATCATCTGTTGCCTGGTTAGAACGTTTCTTGAAAGACTTCCCGGGCACCATCGTTGCGATTACGCATGACCGTTATTTCTTGGATAACGTGGCTGAGTGGATTCTTGAGCTTGACCGTGGCATGGGCATTCCATACCAAGGCAACTACTCTTCTTGGTTAGAGCAGAAAAATGCGCGTCTAGAGCAAGAGAACAAGCAAGAAGAATCTTTTGCCAAAGCATTGAAAAAAGAACTTGAATGGGTTCGCTCAAATGCCAAAGGCCAGCAAAAGAAAAACAAAGCGCGTATGGAGCGTTTTGAAGAGCTTAACTCGCGTGAATTCCAACAGCGTAACGAAACCTCTGAAATCTACATTCCACCTGGTCCACGTCTAGGCAACAAGGTTGTAGAAGTTGAAGGCATCAGCAAATCGTTTGGTGATCGTACTCTGTATAAAGATTTATCATTCGTTGTACCGCCTGCTGCGATCGTGGGTATCGTCGGTGAGAACGGTGCAGGTAAAACCACACTGTTCCGCATGATGACCGGTGAACAACAACCGGATACCGGTTCTGTGGTACTGGGTGAGTCGGTGAAAGTGGCTTATGTGGGTCAGATTCGTGACACGCTTGATGACAACAAAACGGTTTGGGAAGAAGTTTCTGGCGGTTTAGACATCTTGAAGATTGGCGAATACGAAATTGCATCTCGTGCATATATCGGTCGTTTTAACTTTAAAGGCCAGGATCAGCAAAAACGTGTCGGTCAATTGTCAGGTGGTGAGCGTAACCGTTTACAACTGGCTAAAATCCTGCAAATGGGCGCAAACGTAATCTTGCTCGATGAACCGTCAAACGACCTGGATATCGAAACCTTACGTGCGCTTGAGGATGCCATTCTGGTGTTCCCGGGTACTGTGATGGTGATCTCGCATGACCGTTGGTTCCTGGACCGTATTGCAACGCACATTTTGTCATTTGAAGGTGAAACACCTGAATTCTTCACTGGTAACTATGCTGAGTTTGAAGAATATCGTCGTAAGCGCGATGGTGATGATTTGGTCGCGAAGCGTCAAAAATACCGTAAAATTGGTGTTTAATCCCTGATTTTAAAATAAAAAACCAGCCTTCGGGCTGGTTTTTTGTGCTTATAGGGCGGTGGGGAGTGACTTAGATTTCCCACTCGTGATTACATTCACGACATTTCCATTTCTTTTGGGTCTGCATGAAGGCCTGCATGGAAATTTTAAAATCAGGCAAGTCTTTATAGAACATAAAGCCTGCAATCAAAGAAAGAATAAAGACGATGACGGTTGCAGTCTGTAAAGTTGTACCTGCACCATCACCAAAGATCCACATCGCGATACTGATGATCACCAGCAATAATAATAGGAATAGGGCGGGCACCAGAAACATCAGGCTTTTAGGAACCACCGGACGTGGAGCTGCTTGACCTGGCTGGGCCACCGGCATGATTTTCGGGCTTTGACACTTAGGGCAACGATATTGCATTACAACTCCAAAATTCTAAATTACTGATTATTTTATCGGAAGATGCGAAGAAACCGAAATATTGCCCAACATAAAATATACAGGCAATAAAAAACCCAAGTCATAATGCTTGGGTTTTTTAAAAGACCACTTCAAAAGTAATCTTGAATATGGCGTCCCTACGGGGATTCGAACCCCGGTTACCGCCGTGAAAGGGCGATGTCCTAGGCCTCTAGACGATAGGGACAATTGAGGCATTACACAGCTAAAGCAAGACTTGATTTGGTGGAGTCAAGGAGGATCGAACTCCTGACCTCTACAATGCCATTGTAGCGCTCTACCAACTGAGCTATGACCCCAGTCTGTGTGAGCGCTATATTAGGGATATCGCGCTCACACGTCAACAAAAAAATTAATTAAGCTTGATCAACCGCTTCATTTTTCGGCAATTTTAAGCTTTCATTGAGTTTTTCCCAGACTTTCAGCTCTTTTTTGCTTGGGCCACCGACAATTTCCAGCGCATGACGTAAACGTGCGAAGGTCAAATCAGGGCCAATGGTGACCATAGTCTGCATCACCGGGGTAGACGCAGTTGAACCGGCAATGGCAATAAAAAAGGCCGGCATGAAGTCACGCAGTTTAATTTCCATTTGTGCTGCCAAATCCATCAAGGTTTGGCTGACCGTGTCGTTGTTCCAGGTGAACAGGCTTTCTAAACGCCAAATGGCAAACTGCAAGCTCTGACGTACCTGTTCGTCAGACAGTTTTTTGCTGACAAACTGCTCCTGAGTCAGTGTCGGGAAGTGGTTGAAGTAATGCGCAGACCAGTTCACTGCTTCAGACAGCAAGTTGATACGTGGTTGAATCGCAGCTGCGATTTCTTCTAATTTGGCACGGTCTGCTTTCCATGCTAGCAGCGTATCGAGCAATTCAGCAGGAGAAAGGGCTTTGATCCATTGACCATTGAGCCAGTTGAGTTTTTCAACATCAAAGATTGGACCACCGAGTGATACGCGTTTGATATCAAAATGTTCAATCATTTCTGCCAAAGTGAATTTTTCACTTTCATCTGGCATTGACCAGCCCATACGACCCAAGTAGTTCAACAAGGCTTCAGGCAGTACACCGATATCTTTGTAATAGTTGATTGAAGTTGGGTTTTTACGCTTAGACAATTTTGATTTGTCCGGGTTACGTAGCAGTGGCATGTGACACAGCACCGGCATCTCCCAACCGAAGTACTGGTACAGTAACTGATGCTTCGGTGCAGACGGAATCCATTCTTCACCACGAATCACATGCGTGATTTGCATTAAATGGTCATCCACCACGTTGGCCAAATGATAGGTTGGCAAGCCGTCAGTTTTCAGCAGAATCTGCATGTCGACCTGCGCCCATGGAATCTCGACTTCACCACGCAGCATGTCATTAAATTTACAAATACCTTCAGTCGGTACTTTCATGCGAATCACATGTGCTTCGCCAGCAGCCAAACGACGCTCGACCTCTTCTTGAGAAAGGTTTAAGCCTCGACCGTCATAACGTGGAGATTCACCACGTGCTTGCTGTTCAGCACGCATTTGATCCAGTTCTTCGGCAGTGGCGAAACAGTAGAAGGCATGACCTTTTTCAACCAGTTCCAGCGCATAGTTTTTATAAATATCCATACGTTCTGACTGGCGGTACGGTGCATGTGGGCCACCCACATCTGGACCTTCAGACCAGTTGAGACCGAGCCAGCGCAATGAATCCAGGATCATTTTTTCAGATTCAGGTGTTGAGCGCAGTTGGTCGGTATCTTCAATACGAAGGATGAATTCACCCCCATGCTGTTTAGCAAAACATAAGTTAAACAAGGCAATATAGGCAGTACCTACATGAGGAAAACCTGTAGGAGAAGGTGCAATACGAGTACGAACAGTCATAGCCGGATATAATCTAGAATATAAATTTGGTTCTATTATAGCGAAAAAGCCACATCACTTAATGCTTTATTCAACATTCAGTGATGTGGCTTTAAATCCTGCTGTTATTCGAGTTGGTTAAAACTGATTAAGAATGATCGCTAGAAAATATGCTTTGTACGAAGCGGGTAAAGCGATAATTTTGTGCTGCAAAGAAATTTTGTGAAGGTGCGACTTTCAGCGCAGTTAAGACTTTAAGATTATCGTCTGTATGCAGGGTTTTTTCGCTTTTTTGTTGTTGAATTGCTTTTTCAATCGGCGATGTCTTGCTTTCAACAGTAGTGACTGAGGCCTTCTGCAAATCTGTCTTCACAACGACGGCATGACCCAGTTGAATCGAAAACAGCATGATCAGACTTAGGATGCTAGCTGTGAATAATTTAAATTTCATATCCAAACTTCCTCCTTGCTTCTGGTTGGTTTTATTCTGTTAAAAATGTTTTTTTAATACTCCGTCTACAATTCAATCACAGTTGATTATAAAGAAGTAGAACCAAGTCACATTTTTTACAAAAAATTAATATAACATCTATGGAAAATTACTAAAAATCGTAATTCTCGCTTCTGGCGGCCTATTTTTAACAGACAACTGTGAAGAGAACGTGAAGAACTGTCTTATATTGTAGCAGGAGATTAATTTTTTAGCAGAATATGTATCCAGGTTTAATTGTTAGCAGATATCTCAAAATCAGAAATAGATCATCAATATTATTATAAACACATGATTGTTATATTTATTTTTTATTTATACAGTGTGGTTATCTCAATAATGAGTCACATAACATGAAAAAAATAATAGCAACCGCAATCTTGACAATATTTACAGCAACCACCATGCAAAATGTAATGGCCAAAGATTTCCTGAATGTCTCTTATGATCCGACCCGTGAATTTTACCAAGAATATAATCAGGAGTTTGGCCAGTTCTGGAAGCAGGAAACCGGACAGACAATCAATTTTAAACAGTCACATGGCGGTTCAGGCAAGCAGGCACGTTCGGTCGTCGATGGTTTGCAGGCCGATGTGGTGACTTTGGCTTTGGCCAATGACATTGAGGAAATCGTCAATGCCGGTTTAATCGAGAAAGGCTGGCAAAAAGAATTTCCGAGTAATTCTGCACCTTATACGTCTACCATTGTTTTTTTGGTGCGTAAGGCCAATCCCAAGCAAATCAAGGACTGGAATGATCTGACCAAACCGGGTGTCGAGATTATTACACCTAACCCGAAAACTGGTGGAGCGCCACGTTGGATCTATCTATCTGCTTGGGGCTATGCGCTGAAACAGCCCGGTGGCAATGATGCCAAAGCCCGAGATCTGGTGAAAAAGCTTTATCAAAATGTCAAAGTGTTGGATTCCGGTGCCCGTGGTTCACTGACGACTTTTGCCGAGCGCGGTATTGGCGATGTACTATTATCTTGGGAAAATGAAGCCTTGCTGGCAACGCAAGGTCTAGGTAAGGACAAGTACGATATCATCTATCCCTCTATTTCAATTCTGGCCGAGCCATCGGTGGCGATCGTTGATAAAAATGTGAATAAAAATGGCAATGCCAATCTGGCGAAAGGCTATTTGAATTATCTGTATTCCCTGAAAGGGCAGGAGTTGGCTGCGAAATATTTCTTCCGTCCACGCGATGCTAAAGTGGCTGCCAAATATTCCGCCCAATTTCCGAAAATTCAAACCTTTACCATTGATAAAGTCTTTGGTGGCTGGGAAAAAGCGCAAAAAACCCATTTTGTGAATGGGGCGATTTATGACCAGATTTATAATGAAAAGCGATAACAAGCTTGAATCTAAATTGAATGAAGAAAACGGATAAAGCGTTATCCGTTTTTTTTATATTTAATGCATAAAATTCTATATATTCGAAATAAGTGAAATGACTGGCTATATTTTGTTTTTAAAAACAGATTATTAAGAGCAAAAAACCTTTGATTATATCGTGTTGTGATGTTGTAGGTTGAATTGCGATAAATGATTTTATTTCATATAGTTATATCTATACAAGATAAACTCCCGTGCGCTCATGAAAAATCAATTAAAATCCTTATTTAGCGTTGCCTTATTGGCTACAGGTCTAGGCTTGACAGCGACTGTCTCACAGGCGGCTGATCGTCAATTTCTAAACGTGTCTTATGATGCAACCCGTGAATTCTATGATGAATTCAATAAATCATTTGGTGCTTACTGGAAAAACCGGACCGGTCTGGATGTGAACTTTAAACAGTCACATGGTGGTTCGGGCAAGCAGGCACGTTCGGTGGTCGATGGCCTAAAAGGCGATGTGGTGACTTTGGCGCTGGCCAATGACATCGAAGAAATCGTGAAATCTGGTCAGATTCAACCCGGCTGGCAAAAAGAGTTTCCGCATAATTCTGCACCTTATACCTCAACCATCGTGTTTATGGTGCGCAAGGGCAATCCGAAGGGCATTAAGGACTGGAGTGATCTGACCAAGCCAGGCGTAGAAATTATTACCCCCAACCCGAAAACCGGTGGTTTGCCACGTTGGGTATACCTCTCTGCCTGGGGCTATGCCGAGAAACAGCCGGGGGGTAATAAAGCCAAAGCACAGGACTTTGTCGGTAAACTCTATAAAAATGTCAAAGTGATGGACTCAGCAGCACGTGCTTCGATGACCACGTTTGCTGAGCGTGGCATTGGTGATGTATTGCTGACTTGGGAAAATGAAGCACTGGTTACCCAAAAGACTTTGGGTAAAGACAAGTTTGATATTATTTATCCGTCAATTACGATTTTGACCGAGCCATCGGTGGCCATTGTCGATCGTACCGTGGATAAAAATGGCAATAAATGGTTGGCAACAGGTTATATCAACTACCTGTACTCCCCATTGGGTCAGGAAATGGCAGCCAAACATTTCTACCGTCCGCGCAATGAGAAAGTATTAGCCAAATATTCAGCACAATTCCCGAAAATCAAAACCTTTACCATTGATGAAGTGTTTGGTGGCTGGGCCAATGCACAGAAAACCCATTTTGTGAATGGCGCGATTTTTGATCAGATCTATAACTCAAAACGTTAATCTGCTGATTTGAAGACGAATTACAGATAAACAGGCCTCCCTTGCGGAGGCTTTTTTATTGACGACACTCAAATAAAAACGGTTTTCTCTATGGAAAGTAATATTTATCTACAAAAAGTCGTTTGGAGCTTTGCTGAAACAGGGTGATAATGTGCAGTTAAATTTTTCGCCCTATTGATTGAGTTTTTATGTCACATATTTCTGTATTACTTCACGAAACGATTGATGCCTTGTTGGCAGGTCGCAATACGGGAATTTATGTAGACGGTACTTTTGGTCGTGGCGGACATACCCGTTTATTGTTATCAAAATTAGATGAACATGCACGTGTGTATGGCTTTGATAAAGATCCTCAGGCCCTAGAGACGGCAGCAATCTTAGAACAAGAGGATCCACGTTTTAAAATTATTCATGCCAGCTTTGCCGATCTGAAAGACGCACTGGCTGAGCTTGGGATTGAGACCGTGGATGGAGTGATGGCAGATTTAGGCGTGTCTTCGCCGCAGCTGGATCAGGCCGAACGTGGTTTCAGTTTTATGAAAGATGGCCCGCTGGATATGCGCATGGACAATTCTCAAGGTCCAACTGCAGCAGAATGGCTGCTTGAAATTGAAGAAGAAGCACTGGCCAATATCATTTTTAAATACGGTGAAGAGCGTTATAGTCGCCGGATTGCCAAAGCCATCAAGGCGGCAGGGCAGATTGAGACCACGGCTCAACTTGCGGAAATTGTGAAAGTCGCGCATCCAAAATGGGAAAAAAATAAGCATGCTGCGACGCGTACTTTCCAGGCGATTCGTATTGCTATTAATAAAGAATTAGAAGATATTGAAATCTTCTTGCCTCAAGCAGTTGAGGTTTTAAAACCTGAGGCACGTTTGGCCGTAATTAGCTTTCACTCTCTGGAAGACCGTTTGATTAAACAATTTATTCAAAAAGAATCTACATTAGACGAAGATTTTGGCTGGGGAATGCCGGGGCAGCAAAAAGATACACGACGTTTAAAGAAGGTATCCCGCGTAAAAGCCAGTGACGAAGAAGTCAAAGCCAATCCTCGTTCACGTAGTGCATGGCTCCGGGTCGCAGAACGTTTAGCTTAATAGGCACATCATGAAAACTGAAGTGGTTGATAAAAAAACAGAAAAGTTGTGGCTTAAACAAGCCTGCATCTATCTCGTCTTGATACTGATGGTCTTCATCAGTGCAGTCTTTGTGGTATTTCAGGTGTTTGAATATCGTCAGGACACCAGAAAACTGAGCACTTATCTGCGTGAGCGTGATGACCTGAATGCAGATTGGGGTCGTTTGTTAATTGAACAGCAAACTTTTGGTGCAACTGCGCAGATTGGCACACGTGCTGTCACCCAGCTGCGCATGTATTCTCCCCCGGTTTCACAAAGTGTCGTCATTTCTTTACCACAAACTTCAGATGAGAAAAAATAAGGCTAGCGCTCGGACATGATAGACAAAAGAAAGAAGCAAGCGGTACGTAAAAAACAATCAGTTACCGACAAAAACGCCTCAAATGTGTATATCAATCGTTTCTATATCATGTGGGCGGTGGTGTTGCTGTGTTTTATTACACTGATTTGTCGTGCCTTCTATGTGCAGATTATCAATAAGGATTTTTTGCAAAATAAAGCCAATGCCAATATTTTAAGAACCAATACCATCAAGGCCATGCGTGGCGTGATTTATGACCGTAATGGGGTGCCGCTGGCGATCAGTACGCCGATCATGAAAATCGTGATTGATCCACGTGACTATTTTGACAATAAAAAACTCTATGACGAGACCATACTGGCACTAGAAAAAGAGCCAGATAGCCGTAAGCTGAAACGCCAGTTGCCGGATAAAAACCTGAATCTGGATGAACTGGCCGATGCAGTCGGTATGGATCGGGCAGAACTACGCAAAAAAATGCAAGAACGCCCGCGTTCTCGTTATCTGATCCTGAAAAAAGAAGTTCCGCCACAACAGGCCGAACTGATCATGAAGCGTAATTTTCAAGGCGTGTATACCGAGAAAAACTACAAACGTTATTATCCGCAGCCACAGCCCAATTCACAGATTATTGGTCTGACCAATAGTGAAGGCACCGGGATTGAAGGTCTGGAAATGCAGCTCAATACCCGTCTGGCAGGTGAAGATGGTGAGCAGCAGATTATCCGGGATAAAAAAGGCAACCGGGTTAAAGAGCCGGAAGTGATTAAAGAAGTCGAGCCGGGCGAGAATATCACCCTGAGTATTGACTCGCGTCTGCAATATATTATGTACCGTGAATTGACTGCGGCAGGTGTGGCCAATAATGCCCGTTCTGCGACTGCGATTGCGGTCGATGTAAAAACCGGGGAAATTCTGGCCTTGTCATCTTGGCCATCATATAACCCGAATGATAAAAATGGTCTGCTGAACAAGGATGCCATGCGTAACCGTGGTGCAGTGGATTCCTTCGAACCGGGTTCGACCATGAAGCCCTTCACTGTGGCAATGGCTCTGGAAAGTGGTAAATATACGGCCAATTCAGTGGTCAACACCACACCGGGCAGTATGCGAATTGGCAATCACACTATTCGTGATACGCATAACTATGGTCAGTTAACACTGGGCGGTATTATCCAGAAATCTTCGAACGTGGGTGTCGCCAAACTGGCCTTGTCTTTGCCGTATGAAACTCTACCTACTTTCTATAAACGCTTGGGTTTTGGCTCACGCTCAGCAGTAAGATTCCCGGGTGAAAGTGCCGGTCTGATCTTGCCACCAAGTAAATGGAATGTGTCAGAAGTGGCAACCATGTCCTATGGTTATGGCCTGAATGCTACTGTGCTGCAAATGGCGGATGCCTATGCCATGCTGGCCAATAAGGGTGTGAGAATGCCGCTGAGCCTGTACAAGCTGGAAGAACAGCCGCAGGGTGAGCAAATGATTGATGCCAATATTGCAGATCAGGTCTTGCTTATGCTGGAAGTAGCAACTCTGCCTGGCGGTACCGCCACGCGCGCGACAATTCCGGGTTATCGTGTGGCAGGGAAAACCGGTACTGCGCATAAACTGCGTGCCGATCGTAAAGGCTATTCTACCAATGAATACCGGGCTTTGTTTGCTGGCGTAGCGCCCGTGAGTGATCCGCGTATTGCCATGGTGGTGGTGGTCGAAAATCCGCAAGGCACCTATTACGGCGGTACGGTATCGGCACCGGTATTTGCACGCGTGATGCAGGAATCCTTGCGTCTGCTAAATGTCCCTCTGGACAAACCTTTAGAATCTCCCAAAGTCCAGTAAATAGGTGATCAATGTCTATTACATTTAAAGATCTCTACGCCGTTCAGGATACTGCTGAATGGATGACCCAAGCCTTTCAGGGTTTCGAACTGGATAGCCGTAAAGTTAAGGCAGGGCAAATTTTTATTGCCTTGACCAGTCTGTCACAACCAGAAAAAACTGCAGTATTTGCACAAAAAGCTTTAGAGCAGGGTGCCTTAGCGGTGATTTCTGAAATCGAATTGGATATCTCACCCAATCTGGTGGTTGCTGATGTCCGACATTTGATGGGACAGTGGCAAAAACAATACTTACAAGCCAGCCAACCTGTTCAGGCTGCAGGTATTCTTGCAGTGACCGGCACCAATGGTAAAACCACGATTTCACGTTTGGTTGCGGAACTGTTCATGTTGCAAAGCAAAGCTTGTGCAGTGATGGGGACGACAGGTAACGGGATTTTGCCAAATCTGGAAGCCTCGTCGCATACCACGCTCGATGCTTTGCAATTGCAAAATGCTTTGCATGTTTATGCTCAAGCCGGTGCTAAATTTGCCTCGATTGAAGCCAGTTCGCATGGTCTGGAGCAAGGTCGCTTGAATGGCTGTGATATCGAGATTGCGGGCTATAGTAATTTAAGTCGCGATCATCTGGATTATCACGGGACGCTGCAAGCCTATGCAGAAGCCAAATCTGCTTTATTTAAATTTGAAAGTTTAAAAGTGGCTGTCATCAACCTGGATGATGCGCATGCTCATATCATGATTGATGCAGCGCGCAACAATCCCTCACAGCCAGAAATTTTGACCTATTCAACCCGTCAAGCTGCGGATTATCAGGTTCAGGATATTCAATACAGCATTTCAGGTGCAGCCTTTAAGCTGAAAACGGCTTCTGCTGAATATGTTGTGAACAGTCCGCTGCTTGGACATTTTAATATTGAAAATCTGGTCGCTAGTCTGATCATGGCAGAGCAGGCCGGATTTGATTTAAGCAGCTTGATTGCGACTGTGCCACAGCTCAAAGGTGCACCAGGCCGGATGCAGGTGCTGCGTGATGGCGAGCGCCTATTTGTAGTGGATTATGCGCATACACCTGATGCCTTGACTCAGGTTCTCATCACTTTAAAACGTCATGTTTCACAAAATCTCTGGGCCGTCTTTGGCTGTGGCGGCGATCGTGACCGCGGCAAGCGTCCACTCATGACCCAAGCAGCATTAGAAGGTTCGGATATTACGGTCTTGACTTCCGATAACCCGCGAACCGAAGATCCTGCACAAATTTTTGCCGATATGAAAAATGGCATCGACTTTTTAGGCAAAAGCTACCATGAAATTCATGACCGTCGTGAAGCGATCAAGTTTGCCGTTAAACACGCGCAGGTAGGGGACATCGTGGTGATTGCAGGCAAAGGTCACGAAAATTATCAGGAAATTGATGGTGTACGTCACTGGTTTGATGATGTGGTCGAAGTGCAAGCCGCGATTGATGCCCAGCATCACAGCGCAGATTCAGCTTATCCAGCGTATTAGGATTCAGATATGCATACCTCAACAACCAGTACCGTGCCACTTGCACCTTGGACAGCAGAACAGCTTGAACAAGCGACTCAAGGCAATTGGCTCAATAATAAAAAACCGGCAGACGCCATCAAACGTATTCTGACCGATTCGCGTGATGCTGAACAAGGGGATGCTTTCCTTGCACTGCAAGGCGAGCGCTTTGATGCCCATGATTTTGTGGCACAAGTAGCAGCAAGCGGCTGTCAGATTGCGATCGTCAGTCGACCGCTCGATATCGATATCTGCCAGCTTGTCGTAGACGATACCCGTTTGGCACTAGGGCGGTTGGGCGCATACCGTCGTCAGCAGAATCCTCAGCTCAAAGTCATTGCCTTGACCGGCAGCAGTGGCAAGACCACCACCAAGGAAATGCTGGGGAGCATCTTGTCTCGTCTTGCGCCGACACTGATCACGCGTGGCAACCTGAATAATGACCTCGGCGTACCGGTGATGTTGCTCGAATTACGTCCCGAACATCAGTATGCAGTGATGGAGCTGGGTGCCAGTCATCAGGGCGAAATTGATTACACCTCAAACATGGTACAGCCGCATGTAGCCGGGATTATTAATATCGGGACTGCGCATTTGGGTGAATTCGGCGGTCGTGATGGCATTTGTACTGCCAAATCTGAAATTTATGCGCATATTACAGAAACCTCGATTATTCCTGCCGCAGATGATTTTACTGAAACCATTCGTCAGGCGGTCAAAACTGAACAAAGCTTAAGTTTTGGTGCCGGCGGTGAGGTGTATGCCAGCGATGTCGTGCTTGATGCGCAATCTTCTACCTTTACCCTGCATACACCACAAGCTTCGAAAACAGTTCAGCTGCCCTTTGCCGGTGAGCATAATGTTGAAAATGCCACAGCAGCGGCTGCCTTTGCTTTGGCAATCGGGATTGGTCTGGATGATATTGTGACCGGTCTGGAGCAGGCTGTGGGTGCCAAAGGCCGTTTGAACTTTATTCAACACAAACAGTATTTGCTGATTGATGATACCTACAATGCTAATCCTGGTTCAATGCGTGCAGCAGCTGAAGTTTTGGCACAGCAGCAGGGCATTCGGGTCATGGTGACCGGTGATATCGGTGAACTCGGTTCATCGGCTGCGATGGAACATTATAAGCTGGGTCGAGATCTGGTCTCGGTCAAAGGCATTAACTTTGTGGTGGCTGTGGGTGAATTTGCACCTGCCGCACAGGAAGGTGCACGTAGTACCCAATATGGCAAGAAAATGCAGGCTTTCCTGAATCAGGAGCAGGCATTGCCATTTTTAATTCATTTGATTGAAACACATCAACCTCAGCCGATGTCATTTCTGTTTAAAGGGTCGCGTTATACCCATATGGAAACATTGATGGCTGCATTGATGGAGAAACTCTAAATGCTGTTATGGCTCTTTGAACATTTGGCGGGCTTTGACAGCACGTTTCAGGTGGTTCGTTATTTAACTTTACGTGCTTTACTCAGTGTCCTGACGGCATTGACCATTGGTCTGGTGCTGGGTCCTATCATGATTCGCAAGCTTCAGGCACTCAAATATGGTCAGTCGGTCAGCTCGTATGCCCCTGAAAACCATGCCAAGAAAATGGGTACACCGACCATGGGTGGGGTACTAATCCTGCTTTCAATCGGTATTTCGACCCTGCTTTGGGCGGATCTTTCCAATCCTTATGTCTGGATTGTACTGGCGGTGATGGTCATTTTCGGTGCCGTGGGTTGGGCAGATGACTGGATTAAAATCCGTTATAAAGACAATGCCGGTCTGCCTGCGAAGAAAAAATTCTTCTGGACTTCGGTCGGTGCATTGGGAGTCGGTATTGCCCTGTATGTGATTGCACAGCAGCAGACCAATCCGGTACATACCGCGAATATGCTGGATCTTTTGATTCCATTTTTTAAAGATTTGACGATTCCGCTGTCGGCTATTCCACTGGGGATTGGCTTCATTATTTTTACTTATTTTGTGATCAATGGTGCATCCAATGCGGTAAACCTCACCGATGGTCTGGATGGTCTGGCGATTATGCCAATTGTACTGGTTGCAGCAGGTCTGGGTGTATTTGCTTATCTGGCCGGAGACGTGCGTTTTGCCAATTACCTGCATATTCCCTATGTGAAATATTCCTCTGAACTGGTGGTGATCTGTGCGGCGATGATTGGTGCCGGTCTGGCATTCCTGTGGTATAACGCCCATCCTGCGCAAGTGTTTATGGGTGATGTCGGTGCTTTATCGCTGGGTGCGATGTTGGGTACGATTGCCGTGATGGTTCGCCAGGAAATCGTCTTTGCGATTATGGCCGGTGTATTCTTGGTCGAAGCGATTTCAGTATTCTTGCAGATTGGTTCATTAAGAATGCGCAATAAACGCGTGTTCCTGATGGCACCACTGCATCATCATTATGAAAAGAAAGGCTGGCGTGAAACTCAAGTCGTCATTCGTTTCTGGATTATTACAATTATGCTGGTGGTTTTGGGTCTAATGACCTTAAAATTGCGCTAAGAGATGCATTGAAAAAAGTCGGCGCAGGCCGGCTTTTTTGTTTTGGAGAGAATGATGAATTTACTCATGTGCCCAGTCTGTCGCCAGCAGTTGAGCTTAAATGAAAGAACATGGCGATGTGAGAATCATCATAGCTACGATGTGGCCAAGCAAGGCTATGTGAACCTGCATGTGGTGCAACATAAACACAGTAAAAATCCTGGGGATACGCCTGAGTCCGTCCAGGCACGTCGTGCATTTTTGAGTGCGGGTCATTATGTGCCTTTGCAACAGGCCGTGGTGGAGAAGCTGCGAGAGCTGCGTATTGAAAATCTTTTAGATATTGGGTGTGGTGAAGGCTACTATACTGATGCCATGCAGACTGAAGTGCTGCAATGCGTCGGGGTGGATATTGCCAAAAATGCCGTTCAGGTCGCGGCCAAGCTCAATAAAAATATCACCTGGGTCGTAGGAACCGGGGCGACTTTACCGGTGCTGGATGGGTCGATTGATATGTGTACCAGCCTGTTCAGTCCGATCCCAAAACAGGAAATTTTACGGGTTTTAAAAGCTGAAGGTTATTTAATGGTGGTGACACCTGCGCCACAGCATTTATATGCGATGCGTGAGGCACTTTTTGAAGAAGTGAAACCCCACGAACCGCAAAAGTTTGTTGAGCAACTGCAAGATGAATTTGATCTGCTCAGTGAGCAGGTGATTGATGCCCCGATGACTTTGCCACAGACAGATTTAAAAAACCTGATTGCTATGACACCGTATGCTTACAAGGCCAAACCTGAACGCCGTCTGGCACTTGAACAGCAGGATCAGTTTAAATTGCTGGCGCAATATCAGATCTATCTGTTTCAGAAAAAATAAAAATTCACCGATAAAAATGCCCTCATTGTTGAGGGCTTTTTTATACTAGTTTGTCGGTTGTGGTTATTGCACTTCTTGAATCAGGTTTTCTAAAGCGTCCACTTTGCTTGGTTGAAGCGGCTGTTCTGGCGGAGCAGTTGTTTCAGCAGTATCTGGCACAGCGATTTCCTGTCCCGGCAGATCTTCGAAATCCGTTTCTGTCCGTTTCGGGACGACCACAGGTGCCGGGCGGTAAAGCGTAGTGGCCATTGGTGGTGAAGACGGATCATTCTGCGCTTCATCACCCTGAACTGCCTTGCTTCGATTCACTGGTGCCTTGGCATTACGGTCTAAACGCACCCATGCTTCTGGCTGACCTTTTAAGGCATTGCCCATAAAGTCGGTCCAGATCGGTAAGGCTGCCACACCACCATATTCACGGCGTCCCAAGGTTTTAGGCTGGTCAAAGCCGACCCAGGTGATAGTAACCAGTTTGCCATTGAACCCTGCGAACCAGGCATCTTTGGCGTCATTGGTGGTTCCGGTTTTGCCCCCAATATCATTTCGCCCGATTCTTAAGGCCGCACGGCCGGTACCGTGCTGAATCACATCACGCAGAATATTGGCCATGTCATAGGCAGAGCTGGATTTTAAAATACGCTGTGCCTGACGATAATTACTGTCTTCGGCAGAGACTTTGGGTGCAGCCTGTTTCTGTTCTAGAGTTGTATTGTTGATTGCAATCGCTTCATCATCTGCGGTCATGGTGTCGGCAGGTTGAGCAGATTCTTCTTCGGTATTGATACAGGAAATACACGCATATTCAGGCTGAGCCTCAAAAATGGTATGGCCATAGGCATCTTCAATACGGTTAATGAAATGTGGCTGGATCCGGTAACCGCCGTTGGCAAAAGTCGCATAACCTGTCGCCATCTGAATCGGCAGAACCTGAGGCGTGCCGAGTGCAATGGTATAGTTACGCGGGATCTGATTGTCCTGTAAACCAAAATCCATAAACAGCTGACGGGTACGTTCAATCCCGACAGCCTGTAATAAACGCACTGAAACGGTATTGCGCGAAAGATAAAGTGCGCGGCGTAGCGGGATCATCCCCAGATAACGGCCATCTGAATTACGAGGTGTCCATTTGCCAATGGTAATTGGCGCATCATTCACCATGGTATGCGGTGTCATGCCTCGTTCTAAAGCCAGTGCATAAACAAAAGGCTTAATCGTAGAGCCGGGTTGACGCCAGCCCTGGATTGCACGGTTAAATTTCGACTGATAAAAGTTGTATCCGCCCACAATGGCTTCAATTGCACCATTATTTGGATTGATGGCAATCAACTGTCCTTGCACATTTGGAATTTGTACCAGCGACCACGAGGTTTTATTCTGATTCGGTCGTAAACGTATAATATCTTTGACTTTGACAATCTCGGAAGCTTTGCTCGGCGCACCACCTACACTGTTGACATTGCGAAAGGGGCGCGCCCAAGACATACCGGACCACGGTACAGTTACCGTGGTGCCATCCTGCATCAACGCTTCAAAACTGGAATTGCCAATCTTGGTCACTTGAGCAGGGTAGGTGTTGGCATAGGCACGGAAATTTTCCAGCGGTTGATCATGTGCTTCAGCACCACGCCAGCCATGTCGACGGTCATAAGCTTCCAGACCCTCTTGTACCGCCTGTTCTGCATAGGTCTGGCGTTCACTATGGATGGTGGTATAGACCTTGTAGCCAGAATCTACCGCCTGTTCGCCAAAGTTTTGTACCAGTTCAGAACGCACCATCTCACCGACATACGGGAATTTATTGCGGGTACTGCGGTCAGGCATATCCAGATTGATGGGTTCAGCAATCGCTTGTTGATACTGACTCTGGTTCAGATAGCCCAGTTGCAGCATACGTCCTAAAATCCAGTTGCGACGTTCGAGAGCACGTTTGGGGTTGGCCACCGGATTATATCGAGAAGGCGCTTTAGGTAAGCCCGAAATCATGGCCATCTGCGCAATCGAAAGCTCTTCTAAACTCTTGTTATAGTAAATTTTGGCTGCTGCTGCGATCCCGTAGGCATTCTTACCCAAGAAGATTTTATTCACATAGAGTGTCAGAATTTCTTCTTTAGTCAGGCTTTGCTCAATCTTACGGGCCAGAAAAATTTCAGTCAGTTTACGCTTGAGTGTTCGTTCAGGGCTGAGATAATAGTTTTTCGCCACCTGCATGGTGATAGTGGAACCACCGGTCTGCACATCCGAACCCGTGATACTTTCACTGACTGCACGGCCTAAGCTTTTAAAACTGATTCCGCTATGCTCGAAAAAGCTGGAATCTTCAGCGGCGAGGAAAGCATGAATAAACTCGGATGGAATTTGTTCATATTTCACGGGAACAGAAAGCTTGCCACCATACTCAGCAATTAATTCATTATCTGAACTAAAAACTTGTAAAGGCTTTAATAAAGGCGCCTTTTTAAGCGTGGACATTTCAGGCAAAGATGGGGCAATATAGAGATACATGCCATAGAAACCCATCGGAATTGAGATCAGGATAATGATAATGATCAAAAAAAATGGGTGAACAAGGCCTGAACAAGATAGCTTTTTCATAACAAGTAAGTTTTAATAAGAGCTAATGGCGAACTAATTACCGATCAGTATATCCTTTAGATATACATATTGTTAGATGAGTTATTGTATCTATATAAAATTATAGATCGGATCGATTGGTAAGTTAGATTTAATTGGGGACAAAAAAATAATAGGAATTATATTGTGCGCAGGTTATATCGTAAACCAAATAAGGGGTTAATAGGAGTTGATATTAGTTCGACTTCTGTTAAGGTTTTGGAGCTTTCTGTAAAAAGTAGCCGTTACTGGGTAGAGAGCTATGCTTTGGTCCCATTAATGGAAAACAGTGTTGTTGAAAAAAACGTCTTAAACCCGGAAGCAGTCGCGGATGCCCTTGGGCGTGCAATTAATTTGGCCAACACCCAGTCGAATCATGCCGCTTTTGCCATTCCAACCTCTATGGTGATTACCAAAACTATCGAGATGGATGCAGACATGTCGAATGATGAGCGTGAAGTTCAGATTCGTGAGGATGCAGAACAGTATATTCCGTTCCCACTCGATGAAGCCAGTCTGGACTTTGAAGTTCTGCCTGACCGTCTTGCCAATCCAAACCGGGTCAATGTGCTGTTGGTGGCAACCCGCATTGAAAATATTGAAGCACGTTCTGAAGTTTTGGAAATTGCCGGACTGACACCCAAGATCGCGGATGTAGAAAGTTTTGCGCTGGAAAATGCTTTTAAAGTGTTTTCGGATACTTTGCCGATGGGGGTAAATACTGTCGGTATTTTAGACATTGGACATAGTATGACGACTTTATCAGTCATGCAGAACAACAAAATTATTTATACCCGTGAGCAGGTGTTCGGTGGCAAACAGCTGACTCAGGAAATTCAGAACCGTTATGGTCTGTCTTTTGAAGAAGCCGGGCGTGCTAAAAAAACCCGTGCTTTGCCAGATGATTATGATATTGAAGTGCTAGAACCGTTTCTGGATGCTGTGGTGCAACAGGCAGCGCGGTCATTACAATTCTTCTTTTCATCGTCTCAGTTTAATGAGATTGATCATATTTTATTGGCCGGCGGGAATGCCAATATTCCAGGTCTGGCAAAATTATTACAACAAAAACTCGGTTACCGTGTCACGATCGCGAATCCATTTTTGCAAATGGGCTTTTCTCCTCAAATTGATATTAAAAAAATTGAAAATGACGCGTCATCACTCATGGTTGCATGTGGTTTGGCATTGAGGAGTTTTGATTAATGGCAAAGATTAACTTACTTCCTTGGCGTGATGAGCTAAGAATTAAAAGAAATAATGAATTCGTGGCAATCTGTGTGGGGGCGCTTTTCTTAGGACTGGCGGCGGCAGGTTCAACCTGGTTTTATTATGATCACAAGCTTCAGGATCAGGAACAGGCCAATCAGCTGATTCAAAGTACCAACCAGAATCTGGATGTGCAGTTAAAAGCGCTAGAAGGTTTGCAAGAGCAACGTAATGCCATTGTTGAGCGGATGAAGCTGATTCAGGGCTTGCAAACGCAACGTCCGATCGCGGTGCATTTGATTGATGAAATTGTACGGGTGACACCAGCCAATATGTACATCACCAAGTTTCAGCGTACTGGCGATAAATTTAGCATCGAAGGTCGAGCCGAGAGTCCAAATACCGTAGCAGAATTACTGCGTAATCTGGAAGCTTCCTCCTGGTACCGAAATGCCTTTATGAATGCCTTCCTGGTGGCTGAAGAATCCAAAGAAAAGGCACCGAGCTCGATTATTCCACGTGTTGAAGAGTCTTATGGCAGCTTTACCGTGACTGTGGATCTGGATCAGATCGCTGAACCGGTACTGAATGAAGAACAGCAAGCAGCCAATACCACTCCGGGGGCATCATCATGAGTAATGAAAAATTCGATGAGTTCAGCCAGGATGCCGTGGCTGTACCTAAAAATAAAATGACAGTTGAGAAATTTTTTCAGCAATTCAATACCCTAGATCCTAATAATTATGGCAGCTGGCCTTTATCGGTCAAGATTAGCTGCTGGATTTTTATTGTTATCTTGGTATTTATGCTGATTTATTTTGCTCTGACCAGAAGTACGATTGAATCGATTTCACAAGCCAGTGCCCAGGAACAAAACCTGCTGAATGAGTTTCGTGAAAAGGAATCAAAATTACGTAATCTACAACAATATCAGATTCAGCTTCAGGAAATGGAAGCGCGTTTTAACCAGCAATTAGAACAATTGCCGAAGGAAACTGAAATTCCGGGTCTGGTTGAGGATATTAACCTGAGCGGTGTCAATTCAGGTCTGAAGTTTAAAAATATCCGTCTGGAACCTGAAATTAAGCAAGAGTTCTTTATTGAACAGCCCATTGCGATTGAAGCGACTGGGGATTATCACGCTTTTGGCTCTTTTGTCAGCAGTATTGCAGGTTTGTCGCGTATTGTTACCTTGCATGATTTCACCATTACCGGTACTGAGAATAAAGAGAAAAAGTCTGAGATTCCGGTGATTGATTATGTGGTCAAGGCCAAAACCTATCGTTATGTGGGCAATGCCGAGGCTTCTTCAGCAGGTACGAGCACGACTCAGGGGGCGCAGTAATGAATAGGATTAAAATTACTTCAGTTTTAGCGCTTGGACTGGTATTGCTGGGATGCGATTCACGTATTGATGCAGTCAATCAGGAAATGGCCAATATTCGTAACCAGCCACCTTTGCCGATTGAACCTGCACCCGATTTTATGCCAGTTGAAACCTTCAACTATGCAGCACATCAGATCAAAAGTCCTTTTCTACCGAGTTCTCTGGCTGCCGAGCTAAAGATTATGGCGGGGAAACGGGTTTATCCAAATTTATCACGCCAATTGCAACCACTGGAAAGTTATCCTCTGGAAACCTTGAGCATGAAAGGCAGCATGCGCAATCAGGCCGGACAGATTCTGGCTTTAATCCAGACACCGGATGGCGAGATTGAACGGATACAGCGTGGTAGCTATATGGGGCTTAATCATGGTCGTGTGAGTGGTATTACACCAACGCAGATCGATTTGATTGAGATTATTCCAGATGGCCGTGAAGGATATGTGGAGCGTCCGCGAAGTCTGGTTCTGATTGGGCCGGCACCATAAGTTTTAGGGAATAACAATGAATAAGAGTATTAAAGAATTTATTTTTGGGGATGCTAATACAATGAATCGTGTGTTTCGTCAGTTTTCAATGGGTGCTGTTGCGATTGCGGTGATGCAAGCAGCCAGCGCGCAGGTAGCCGTGACCAATATCGTAGCTATGCAGCTTCCTGGACAAGGAACTGAAATTCGGGTGATGTTCAATGGTTTGCCACCACAGCCACAAGCCTATCAATTAGAATCACCTTCGCGTCTAATTTTAGATTTTGACCAGGCCCAACAAAACTTAAAGCAAAGCAATATTCCGGTGGCAACACGTGAAGCCAGTTCGGTCGATGTGACTTCGGATGCACAACGTGCCCGTTTGACTGTTAATCTGGCAGATGCTGGTGCCTTTACCACGCGAGTTGAAGGGAATACCTTTATCCTGAAAATCAATTCAGTCACACCAGTCGCGACAGCTCAACCGGTATTACAGCAGTCAGCTCAGGGAATTAGCAATATCAGTTTCCAGCGTGGGGCTCAAGGTGAAGGTCAGGTGGTGATTGACTTGGCAGGCAACAACACCCCGGTCGATGTACAGCAGCAGGGGACTAAAATCATTGTTCGAACCTTAGGCACGAAGATCCCGACGCATTTGACCCGTCGTCTGAATGTGAATGATTTTGCGACGCCTGTGTCGAGTGTGGATGCAGTGAATCAAAATGGATCAGGCGTGATTACGATCCAGTCCGGGGAAAGCTATGAATATATGGCTTATCAAACGGATAATAAGCTGACCATTAGTTTGAAACGCCCGGAAGCCAAGAGTCCGCTACGTCCGAAGACCGTGGCTTATAGCGGCAAGAAAATTTCACTCGATTTCCAGGATATTGAAGTACGTCGTGTACTACAGCTTTTGGCTGATTTTACCGATATCAATATGGTGGCAGCAGATAGTGTACAAGGCAATATTACCTTGCGCCTAAAAGAAGTGCCTTGGGATCAGGCACTGGATATTGTACTGAAAACCAAAAACCTGGATAAACGCCGTAATGGCAATGTGATCTGGATTGCACCAGTGACAGAATTGATTAAGGCAGAAGAGGAAGAGGCAAAAGCCTTGAAGCAGAGCGTTGCACTTGCCCCGATTCAGACTGAATATATGCAGCTGAGTTATGCTAAAGCTACAGATATTGAAAAACTGATCACTCAAAATAAAGGTGCATCTAGTTCGGGCGGTTCAAGTAACACCACGAATAATGATGATAAAGAAAGTTTATTAAGTTCACGTGGTTCAGTGTCTATCGATGCACGAACCAATACCATTATTGTGAATGATACCCAACCTTTTATCGATAAAATCCGGAATATGGTGGATCTGCTCGATGTACAGGTCAAGCAAGTAATGGTTGAGGCGCGTATTGTACGTGCCACCACTGACTTCACTAAAGAAATGGGGGTGAAGTGGGGGATTCTGTCACAAGGAATTACCAACAATAATAGCCTTCTGGTCGGTGGTAGCGATACGACATTGTGGGATCTCAGAGATCCGCAAGAAAGTGATTTGGGCGGATATACTTATGAAATTCAGCGTCCACAAAACCTGAATGTAGACTTGGGTGTCACCAGTCCGGGTGCAAGCCGTATTGCCTTTGGTTTGATTAGTCTCTCTGATTTTATGCTGGATCTTGAACTGTCTGCATTGCAAGCGGATGGCTATGGTGAAGTTATTTCAACACCAAAAGTACTCACAGCAGACAAGCAAAAAGCCACGGTTGCATCTGGTTCACAAATTCCGTACCAATCTGCTGAAGGTGGAGGGGCCAATGCTGTATCCACTACTGAGTTTATTGATGCGACTTTGAGTCTGGATGTCACGCCAAGTATTACTCCTGATGGGAAAGTGCAGATGGAGCTGAATATTACCAGTGACTCCCCAGGCAACCCAACGCCGACCGGACAATTGACTATTAATAAAAACCAGATCAATACCAATGTGCTGGTGGATAATGGTGAAACAGTGGTCCTGGGTGGGATTTTTGAGCAGGAAACCCGTAATGCACAAACCAAGGTGCCATTCCTGGGGGATATTCCTTATGTAGGGCGTTTATTCCGTAAAGATTTAAAATCGGATAACAAGCGTGAGTTGCTGATTTTCGTTACACCTCGAATTGTTAATGACAGTGTTTCAAGAAATCATTAATATATTTTGAATTTAACAAAACGAATAGGTGACTCCTTGCCAAGCAAAGAGTTTGAAACCCTACCAAATCTTTATTTGGTAGGGCCGATGGGGGCCGGTAAAACAACAGTAGGACGACATCTCGCAGAATTGTTAGGACGCGAATTTCTAGATAGCGATCATGAAATTGAACGTAAAACAGGTGCGACGATTCCCTGGATTTTTGAGAAAGAAGGGGAACAGGGTTTTCGTGACCGTGAAACTGCTGTAATTAATGAACTGACTTCACGCCCCCATTTAGTTTTAGCCACTGGCGGTGGTGCCATTACTCAGGTCTTGAATCGGGACTATCTGAAACAGCGTGGGATCGTCGTTTATCTCTATACGCCGGTTGAAATTCAACTGCAGCGTACCTATCGCGATAAAAACCGTCCACTCCTCCAAGTCGAAAATCCGGAACAAAAGTTACGTGATTTATTGGCAGTTCGTGACCCCTTGTATCGGGAAGTGGCACATCATATCATTGAGACCAATCAGGGTGCGGCACGAGATCTGGCGCAGCGGATTCTCAATCTCATTACTTCCAAGAACTAAGTACATTGAATAAAGTGGTTAATCAAACATGCAAACCTTATATGTAGAACTCGGAGAACGTCGTTACCCTATTTTTATCGGGAGCGATCTTGATCCACAGGCCTTATTGGCTCCCTATATTCATGGCAAGCAAGTGATGATTGTGAGCAATACCACGGTTGCGCCACTTTATTTGCAGCATTATCAAACTGCGATTGCAGCTTTAGACAAGCATGTTGCGACCTGTATTTTGCCCGATGGTGAAAAATATAAGGATAGCCAGCATCTGAATCTGATCTTTGATGCATTGCTTGAAGCTGGTTTTAACCGGGACTGTACGGTGCTTGCGCTCGGTGGTGGTGTGATTGGCGATATGGCCGGTTTTGCTTCGGCATGTTTCCAGCGTGGCGTGTACTTCATTCAGGTACCGACGACTTTACTGTCTCAAGTCGATTCCAGTGTCGGTGGAAAAACCGGGATTAATCATCCACTGGGTAAAAACATGATTGGTGCATTTCAGCAACCGCAAGTGGTGCTGGCCGATATGTCGCAACTTTCTACTTTACCCGATCGTGAACTTGCGGCCGGTTTGGCTGAAGTCATTAAATATGCGCTACTCGGTGATGAATCATTTCTGCTCTGGCTTGAAGAGAACATGGATGCTCTGGTCAGTCGTGATGAGAAACTACTGGCTGAGGCCGTTTATCGTTCCTGTGCGCACAAGGCCCGGATTGTCGCCAATGATGAAAAAGAGCAAGGGGAACGTGCTCTACTGAATCTGGGGCATACTTTTGGACATGCGATTGAATCTTATCAGGGGTATGGTGTCTGGCTACATGGTGAGGCTGTTGCAACAGGTATGGTCATGGCGGCAGATTTATCACAGCGTATGGGCTGGATTTCTCAGAGTGATCTGGAGCGTACAAAAAAAATCATTTCTCGTGCCAAACTTCCGATCGTTTGTCCTAAAATCCCTCTTGATGATTTCCTGGCATATATGGCCCATGACAAAAAAGTCTTGAATGGACAATTGCGTCTGGTGTTGTTGCAACAATTAGGCAAAGCTGTGATTACTCGGGATTTTGATCTTGAGCGAATGCAACAGGCAATTTTAGCGAATCAGGCATAGGTTTTAGTTTTTATGACAGCATTACACACTCCTTGGCAAAAGGTTCAGCACTATTTCTGGCTGGTCTGTGGTGTATGCTGTCTATTTGCAGCCTTGATCTTTTGGGCCATTACTGATTCAGATGCGGTAATTGAAGTGGAAAAAAAGCCAGAAACTAAAGTTCAATTACAAATTCAGCCGGAAAAAGTAGCGACAATGACCCATCTTGGTGCGCTTTTTGACGAGGTCAAACCCCTCGATTTGAATACCCGCACCATTGTAAATGCCAATCATGAGCCAGAATTTCGCGGCACCAAATTTGTTAATGAGGCGAAAAAACAGCATGCGATTGAATTATTTCGCGTCAGCAATGAAGCCATTCTCAAAAGCTTTCTTAAAAAACAGCCAGATCGTAAGCCTTTTATTTATCTAAGAATATCCGGTGAAAATCAGCCAGAACAATATGTGCTGCTGTATGGTCAGTATAAGACCGCCGCAGAAGCCAATCAGGCCTTATCTACATTGAATTTAAATTTGCCTGCTTCAGTGAAGCCTGAAGTGGTGCCAATACAGCAGTATGTCAGCCTAGTCAATAATCTGGGTTCAGAGGAGTTGGCAAGCAATCAAAAGCTGTATGAGATTCGCTTGAAAAACGTACCTTTACCGAAGGTAGATGAATCTGTACGACTCAGACAGCAAACTCAGGCTGAGGTTAAACCGCGTAGTTCGGATGCGACCACCAGTACCACAATTGTGCGTCGTGATGCCGCTGGCAATGTGCTCGATGTACAGAAATCCGAAAGTGCTGTAGAAGGTGCACCACAACCACAAAACAATAATAATCGACCGAACCAAGGGGGGAATTCCCGTCCTCAAAACAATGAGATTAGTGATCCTTTTAACTAACCCGTTCTAAAATAGCGCACCAAAAAAATGACATAATTAGAAATGTGCGCTTTTGGTGCAAAAAATACACATTAAAAATAACCAGTATCCCTGTAATCCTTGTTAAAGCTTTGTCATCTGTATGGTTTTAATTTATGTGCTATTTATTGGCATGTAATTTGCTTTATTGGTGCATGGATTGAATTAATCTCCCTGTTTTAGCGCGAAAAATGATTCGATGACAACCTATGAATGTCATATTTATTCCTGATTTTTATGTTATTCATCAGCAAAATAAACTTTATTTTTTATGCATTCGGTCTGAAAAAGGACTAGGCTGAAGAAATAAAGATGAAAAGATTTTGCTCTAGCAAGACGGTCTTCGAAAGTCCATTCAACGCAGCGCAGAGAAGAATTTAGATTGTTTAACAGCCTATTGAGGCTTCGTGAAAGAAGGGTACGCTATGCACATGCCATCGCCTAATAATGTAGCTCCCGCTCAAGGTTTATACCAACCGGATGAGTTTAAAGATAACTGTGGTTTCGGTTTAATCGCCCATATGCAGGGTGATGCAAGCCATGATCTCGTCAAGACCGCGATTCATAGTCTGAGTTGTATGACCCACCGTGGTGGTATTGCCGCGGATGGTAAGACTGGGGATGGTTGTGGCCTGCTTTTGGCGATGCCGAAAAAGTTCTTTCGTGAAGAAGCAAAACGCTTAAGTGATACAACTTTAAGTGAAGTCTTTGCTGTCGGTTCGGTGTTCCTAAATCTTGATCCTGCGCTTGCTGCACATGCCAAACAGGTTTTAAACAAAGAAATTGAAGCTGAAGGTCTCATTGTTCTGGCTTGGCGTGTGATTCCAACCCATGTCGATGCACTGGGTGAAATTGCCTTGCAATCGATGCCGGCATTTGAACAGATTATTGTCAATTGCCCGATGGGCGTGACCGAGGTTGAATTTAACCGTAAGTTATTCCTGGCGCGTCGTCGTGCAGAACAATTGCTGCTGAATGACACCTCATTCTATGTCACCACGTTATGTTCAACGGTCATCAGCTATAAAGGCTTGATGATGCCGGAAGCGATTGCAGACTTTTATACAGATCTGGCTGATCCGCGTCTAGAATCACATATCGTGGTGTTCCATCAGCGTTTCTCGACCAATACTTTGCCACGCTGGCCGTTGGCACAGCCGTTCCGTTATCTGGCGCACAATGGTGAAATCAACACCATTACGGCCAACCGTAACTGGGCCATGGCGCGTGTGCCAAAATTTGAAAATCCGTTATTGCCGGGTTTAACTGAACTGAAACCGATTGTGAATCGTACCGGTTCGGATTCTTCAAGCCTGGATAATATGCTGGAGATTCTGGTCGGTGGTGGTATGGATCTGTTCCGTGCCTTACGTATGCTGGTTCCGCCTGCGTGGCAGAACGTGGAAACGCTTGATGCGGACTTGCGTGCTTTCTATGAATTTAACTCAAAACATATGGAAGCCTGGGATGGCCCGGCAGGTCTGGTGATTCAGGATGGCCGTCATGCGATTTGTATGCTGGATCGTAACGGTCTGCGTCCGGCACGTTGGGTGATTACCAAAAATGGTTATATCACGCTGGCGTCGGAAATTGGGGTCTGGGGTTATCAACCTGAAGATGTGATTTCTAAAGGACGTGTTGGCCCCGGCCAAATGCTGGTGATCGATACGCAAACCGGCAAGGTACTGGATACGCAAGATGTGAATCATCATCTAAAACGTATGCGTCCATACCGTGAATGGTTACGTGAAAATTCTGTGCGTTTGCAAGGTAGCCCCGAGCTGGAAGAATATTTATGTGATCAAGGCTTAAAAGGCGATGGCCTGAAAGCGGCACAGAAAATGTTCATGGTAACCTTTGAAGAACGTGACCAGTTATTGCGTCCAATCGCGGAAAGTGGTCAGGAAGCTGTGGGATCGATGGGCGATGATACGCCCATGGCAGTATTGTCACGTCAGGTGCGCCATGTGTCGGATTATTTCCGTCAGCAGTTTGCGCAGGTGACCAACCCGCCAATTGATCCACTGCGTGAATCGATCGTGATGTCACTGGAAACCTGTTTAGGCCGTGAACAAAACGTGTTTGAACAGGGGCCTGAACATGCTGACCGTCTGATTATTTCCAGTCCGGTCCTTTCAAACTCGAAAATGCATCAAATCCGTACCTTGGGGCGTAAAGGTTACGAAATTGCTGACATTGACCTGAACTATACTGAAACTGAAGGTTTACAAGCCGCAATTCTGCGTATTTGCATCGAGGCTGCACAAGCGATTCGTGATGGCAAAACTTTACTGATGCTTTCAGACAAGAAAATCCGTGAAGGCCACTTGCCAGCCAATGCCTTTATGGTGACCGGTGCGGTGCATCATTACTTGATTAATACCGGTTTGCGTACCGATGCCAACCTGATTGTTGAAACCGGTTTTGCCCGTGATCCACATCAGTTCGCAGTGCTTCTCGGCTTTGGCGCAACCGCGATTTATCCATATCTGGCTTATGACGTGATCAATGATCTGGTCGCCAAAGGCGAGCTCTTGGGTGATCCAATCTATGCACAAAACAATTTCCGTAAGGGGATTGAAAAAGGTCTACTGAAAGTTCTATCGAAAATGGGAATTTCGACGGTAGCCTCTTATCGTGGTGGTCAGTTATTTGAAGCAGTCGGTCTGTCGAATGAAGTGGTTGATACATGTTTCATTGGTGTGCCAAGCCGTATTCAGGGTGCAACCTTTGTTGATCTTGAAAATGATCAAAAACAGCTGGCCGATCTTGCCTGGAAAAACCGTAAACCCATTGATCAGGGTGGTTTGCTGAAATTTGTATTCGGCAAGGAATATCATGCCTTTAATCCGGATGTAATCAACTCGCTGCATAAAGCAGTGCGTTCAGGTAACTACGCAGATTTTAAAGAATATGCCGAACTGGTGAATAACCGTCCGATTGCCACCATTCGTGACCTGTTTAAACTGAAAACTGATAATTCGATTCCTGTTGAACAAGTGGAATCGGTAGAAGAAATCCTGCCGCGCTTTGACTCTGCCGGCATGTCTTTGGGTGCCTTGTCACCTGAAGCACATGAGGCGATAGCGATTGCCATGAACACGATTGGCGGTCGCTCGAATTCAGGCGAGGGCGGTGAAGATCCAGCACGTTACGGCACCATCCGTAACTCGAAAATCAAACAAATTGCATCGGGCCGATTTGGTGTGACACCTGCGTATTTAACATCGGCAGAAGTTCTACAGATTAAAGTCGCGCAAGGTGCAAAACCAGGTGAAGGTGGTCAGTTGCCGGGTGGTAAAGTGAATGGTCTGATTGCCCGTTTACGTTATTCTGTACCGGGTGTCACGCTTATTTCGCCACCTCCGCATCATGACATCTATTCAATTGAAGATTTATCACAGTTGATCTTTGATTTAAAACAGGTTAACCCACAGGCGATGGTGTCCGTTAAGCTGGTTTCTGAACCGGGTGTCGGTACGATTGCGGCAGGTGTAGCGAAAGCCTATGCCGATTTCATTACCATTTCTGGTTATGATGGCGGTACAGCGGCTTCGCCACTTTCTTCAATTCATCATGCAGGTTCACCGTGGGAGCTGGGTCTTTCTGAGGCGCATCAGGCTCTTCGTGTCAACGACCTGCGTGGTAAAGTTCGCGTACAAACCGATGGCGGTTTAAAAACCGGTCTGGATGTGGTCAAAGCCGCGATTTTAGGGGCTGAAAGCTTTGGTTTTGGTTCAACGCCAATGATTGCACTTGGTTGTAAATACCTGCGTATCTGTCACTTGAATAACTGTGCAACCGGTGTAGCAACTCAGCAGGATCACTTACGTCAAGAGCATTATATTGGCGAGCCACAAATGCTGATCAACTTCTTCACCTTTATTGCTGAAGAAACCCGTGAATGGTTGGCAGCACTGGGTGTATCGCGTCTAAAAGACCTGATTGGCCGGACAGATTTATTAGAAGTCTTGCCGGGTGAGACCGCCAAGCATGCCCATCTTGATTTAAGTAAATTACTGGAATCCCATCCTGCTGCGGAAGGCAAAGCGCAGTATTGCCAAGTTCAAGGCAATGCGCCATTTGATAAAGGTATTTTGGCAGAGAAAATGGTGGCGGAAATCCTGCCTGCGATTGAAGCCGGAACAGGCGGTGAGTATCACTTCTCGATTGGTAACTGTGACCGTTCGATTGGTGCGCGTTTATCCGGTGAAATTGCCCGCCGTTATGGCAACCTGAGCATGGAAAATCATCCGGTGAAAGTACACCTGAATGGTACTGCAGGTCAGTCGCTGGGTGTCTGGAACGCCGGTGGTCTGCATATTAGCCTTGAAGGTGATGCCAATGACTATGTCGGTAAAGGTATGGCCGGTGGTCGCATTTCGATCTTCCCGCCAAAAGGTTCGCCATTCCAGACCCAAAATACCGCGATTATTGGGAACACCTGTTTATACGGTGCGACTGGCGGTAAGTTATATGCCGCGGGTACAGCGGGCGAGCGTTTCGCGGTGCGTAACTCGGGCGCATTTGCGGTCATCGAAGGTGCCGGCGATCACTGCTGTGAATATATGACCGGTGGGATTGTGACCGTGCTGGGTAAAGTTGGACATAACTTCGGGGCGGGTATGACCGGTGGTTTTGCTTATGTACTTGATCTGGATAATGACTTCGTTGATCATTATAACCACGAACTAATTGAGCTGAATCGTATTTCCACCGAAGCGATGGAAGAGCACAAAGCCTTTCTGGGTCGTATCCTGGATGAACATATTAAAGAAACCGGTAGTGCTTGGGCGTACAAGATCCGCCATGAGTTTGATTTCTATAGCCGTAAGTTCTGGTTGGTAAAACCAAAAGCAGCCAACTTGCAAACGCTGTTAAAAACAACTCAAGCTGATCCACAATAATTCCACGACCAACAGATATATAGGCAGAAGTAAGGTAACTGTAAAGCCCTTACCTCTAGCCACGGAGAGAGACATGGCAGAACGCCTGAGTAATGACTTTCAATTTCTGGATGTCGCACGCCAAGATCCAGAGAAAAAAGAGCTTGATGTCCGCAAAGCAGAATTTGTGGAAATTTATAAACCGTTTACTGCGGAAATCGCTGCGAACCAGACTCATCGTTGTCTCGGTTGTGGTAACCCGTATTGTGAGTGGAAATGTCCGGTACATAACTACATTCCGAACTGGTTGAAACTGGTGGCTGAAGGACGTTTGTTTCAGGCAGCGGAACTGTGCCACCAGACCAATACCTTGCCGGAAGTCTGTGGTCGTGTCTGTCCGCAAGACCGTCTCTGTGAAGGGGCCTGTACCCTGAACGATGGTTTCGGCGCGGTCACCATTGGCAATGCTGAAAAATATATCAACGATACCGCCTTTGCTTTGGGCTGGCGTCCGGATATGTCTAATGTGAAGTGGACCAATAAAAAAGTCGCGATTATTGGTGCAGGTCCTGCCGGACTTGGCTGTGCGGATATTTTGGTTCGTGCCGGCGTAAAGCCAGTCGTGTTTGACAAACGTCCGGAAATTGGTGGTCTTTTAACATTTGGTATTCCAGAATTTAAAATGGAAAAAGATGTGATGAAACGCCGCCGTGAAATTTTCACCGGCATGGGCGTGGAATTCCGTCTCAATACTGAAATTGGCACCGATGTCACGATTGACCAGTTACTTAATGATTATGATGCGGTATTCATGGGCATGGGCACCTATACCTACATGAAAGGTGGTTTTGCCGGCGAAGACCTGGATGGTGTTGTTGATGCACTGGACTTCCTGATTGCCAATGTCAACCGTACTCAAGGCTGGGAAAAAGATCCGGCTGAATATATCAGCGTACAAGGCAAAAAAGTCATTGTGCTGGGCGGTGGTGATACAGCGATGGACTGTAACCGGACTTCGATTCGTCAAGGTGCTGAGACAGTCACTTGTGCTTATCGTCGTGATGAAGAAAACATGCCGGGTTCACGTCGTGAAGTACAAAATGCACGTGAAGAAGGGGTGGAATTTCAATTCAACCGTCAGCCAATCGAGATTGTCGGTGAAAATGGCAAAGTGACTGGCGTGAAATTTATTACTACTCAGCTAGGTGAGCCAGATAGCCGTGGTCGCCGTAGTCCAGAGCCGATTCCGGGTTCAGAAGAAATTCTTCCGGCGGATGCAGTCCTGCTTGCTTTCGGTTTCCGTACTAGTCCAGCAGATTGGTTCATCGATGTAGAAATTAATCTGGATGGTTCAGGTCGTGTCGTTGCTGCTGAACAGCAGCAATACAAGTTCCAGACCTCAAATCCGAAAATCTTTGCTGGTGGTGACATGGTTCGCGGATCTGACTTGGTCGTCACAGCCATCTGGGAAGGTCGTCAGGCCGCAGAAGGGATTCTGGATTATCTGGAAGTTTAACCGTTAAGAATAAGCTCAAATTATTCAAGAACACCCGCTACGGCGGGTTTTTTCATCTTCGATAATTTTTAATTTTAAAGTGTGAAGCATTAAAAAGATTATAAAAAGTAACAAAACTTTAGAAAATACTGTTTAAAATCAAATTAATTAAATAAATATCAATAAATAATTGAGGATAAACATCATGCGTCTATTCAAACAATCTTTAATAACCCTGATGCTGGCCAGTACCTTGACTCTCACAGGATGTGGCTATAACACTTTGCAGGTGAAAGATGAAGCGGTCACTGCGTCATGGTCTGAAGTGCAAAACCAGTATCAGCGCCGTGCCGATTTGGTGCCGAATCTGGTTAATGTGGTCAAAGGCTATGCCGCACATGAAGAACAGGTATTAACCGAAGTGACTCAGGCACGTGCCAATGTTGCCGGTTTAAAAGTAGATCGAGAAGTGCTGGAAGATCCTGAATTATTCCAGCGCTATCAGGAAGCGCAGTCGCAAATGACCAGTGCCTTGTCGCGTTTATTGGCGGTGACTGAAAATTATCCAGACCTGAAAGCCAACCAGCAGTTCCGTGATTTACAGGTACAGCTCGAAGGCACTGAAAATAGAATTGCTGTGGCACGTAACCGTTATATCACCACGGTTCAGGACTTTAATGGCTATGCGCGTCAATTCCCGCAAGTGATGACGGCAAAAGTGATTGGGATGGACACCAAACCAAACTTTAGTGCCGAGCAAAGTGCACAGAAAGCCCCGACAGTTTCATTTGATTAAGATCAAATTTTGCAAAAGAGAGAGTGGCTGCAATGAGGCATAATCTGGCGGCAAAATTCTGTGCTGGTTTGTTGATCAGTTTAAGTGCAAGTCTGAACAATCTGGCTTGGAGTGAGACCGCGACAGCAACGGATACCGAAGAAGTTATTGTTGCACGTGAAATATTGCAAAATCCGGCTGCGACTAATTCTCAAACGGCTACTGAAACAGCCTCAGCCCGGCAGCCACAAATTGCCAATGATATGGCCGAAGGCCAGATTCAGCGTGATTTACCCAGTCTAAATGAACCGGTGATTGATCAGGCCAATATACTCAGTCCAGCTGAAAAGCAGCAACTTAGTCAGCGTATTTTAAACTTGCATAATGCGGGCAAAGGCCAGGTTGGTGTCGTGATTGTTCCAACCACGGGACAGGAAGATATTTTTGATTATTCCATGCGCGTGGCTGATGCCTGGCAGCTCGGCTCGGCCAAACGGGATAATGGTTTGTTGATGACCATTGCCATCAATGATCGGCGCATTCAAATCTTGACTGGCTATGGGTTGGAAGGCGTGCTGCCCGATATCGTGGCAGGTCGGATTATCAATGACAAGATCACGCCATATTTTAAACAGGGCCAATATGCGCAAGGGATTGATGCAGGACTGGCTGAAATAGAACGGATTTTAAATCTGGATCCTGAAATTGCAGCACAGGCAGCGGATGAGCTGAAAGAGCGTCAGGAACAGGCCTATCAGGCACAAAAAGCATCGCAAGCAACGCTGAGTGCCGTCATCTTTATCGTCATTGCCGGTGTGATCGGCTCGATGATGTTTGGCCGGAAGCTGAGTGCGGCAACTGCAGCCGTGGCCGGGACTGCAGCTGGCTTGGTGAATGGACTGGGGCTGATTGCCAGTTTAATGATCGGGATAGGTGTATTTTTTGTTTTGATCACTTCGCTTGCCCAGCTGGTCTTACATGCCTTTATGGCAGGCGCAGGCCGTGGCGGTAGCGGCCGCGGTGGTTTTGGTGGTGGCGGCTTCGGCGGAGGCGGTGGTGGATTTGGTGGGGGAGGAGCATCAGGCTCATGGTAACAACAACAGATACGACAGAAATTGTCACGCGGCCGAAGCTGGAAGAGCATGCGCAGCCGAATTTTAAGCGCTGGCTAAAACATTTCTTTTATATGCCGGCAACCAAGCGTTTTTTCTCCAAGCAGGATCAGCATGCGATTGCAGTTGCGGTCGAAGAAGCCGAGCATGGGCATGTGGGGGAGATTCAGGTGGTGATTGAAGGTTGTTTGCCTTCACGATCTGCTTATTATCAAGATACCTTATGTCGGGCTCGTCAGTTATTTGCTGAAATTGGTGTTTGGGATACTGAATATAACAGTGGGGTACTGCTTTATTTGAACCTGTGCGAGCACAAGGTTGAAATTGTGATTGATCGTGGAATTAAAAATGCAACGACCCAGCAAGTCTGGGATGAAATCTGCCAAAATATTATTCAGCATTTAGTCCAGCAGCAGTTTAAAGAAGGGGTGATCGAAGGAGTGAAACTGATTGGAAAAGTTTTAGACCAGTACTATGATCGGAGAATAGATGATTTAAAGAATGAATTAGGGAATAAACCAATCATTCTGGGGTGATTTTAGTCAACTAATTGACAATTTTTGTCAGTTAGTTACACAAAATAAAACATAAGAATTACAAAAATAAAAATATTTTTTTAAAGTGCTGTTTTTTCTGTCAATTTTATTATAATAAAACTTGGCACATTTAGTGCTAACTATAAAATAAGCTAAATGAGCTTTTTCTTTAGGCTTATAAATAAACAATAAACATTTGTGGAGAATGTTATGAATACAATGCAGAAGGGCTTCACGCTCATCGAGCTTATGATTGTCGTAGCTATTATTGGTATTTTGGCTGCAGTGGCAATTCCTGCTTATCAAGACTACACCAAGCGTGCGAAAGTTTCTGAAGGTATTGCTTTAGCATCTGCTGCTAAAACAGCTGTTGTAGAAAATGCTGCAAGTGCTGCAGTTTATTCTTTAGGATATTCAGCTCCTACAGCGACTAAAGATGTAACTAGCGTTTTAATTGATGATGAAAATGGTGAAATTACAATAACTTATGCTGCACCAGTTCAGGCAGGTGGTACTTTGATTTTACGTCCATATACTGGTACAGCAGCAGTACCAGTAGCACTACCAAACTCTACAGTAGCAACAGGTTATACTCCACCTGCCACTCAAATTAATTGGGCATGTGGTGCGTTAGGTGCAGTAGCTCCAGCCGTTGCAGGTACTTTAGCATCTAAATTAGCACCATCAAATTGTCGTTAATTTAAGCTTAAAAAAAGACTGGTTTACCAGTCTTTTTTTATGTCTATTTTTATTCTCTGAGTATTCCTATGAAAAGTAAATGCGTTAGATTTTTTCTATGGCACTTTTTCATATCTATTTGTATAGCCATTATCGCCCTGCTTTGGGTATTTAATATTTGGTATCCGAGCCCATTGGCAAAAGCGACTGGTATTTTAAAAATATTTTTCATGCTTTTAGTAATTGATGTAATTCTTGGTCCTCTTTTAGGTTGTGTTGTTTATAAAGAAAAGAAAAAGAGCTTAAAATTTGATTTGGTAATTATTTTTTTACTGCAGTTTTCAGCACTTATTTATGGTCTGTATTCGATTTCACAAGCTCGTCCAGTTTGGATTGCTTATAATGTAGATCGTTTTGAACTTATTCGTGTCAATGATCTTATAACAGATGGTTTTGAAAATACTTATGCTGAATACCGATATCCAACGTGGTTAAAACCTAAATTTGTAGGTGTTGAAATTTCAAAAAACATTGAAGAAAAAAATCAAAATTTATTTGAAGAAGTATTGGGAGGTATTTCAATTGCACAGCGCCCAGAACGCTATGTCGACCTCATTGTGGTCAAACCACAAATACAAGAACGTGCACAAGACCTTATGCAATTAAAGCAGTTTAATGAAGCAGCTCAAGTTGAATCTATTTTAGCAAAATACCCAACAGCGAATGCATGGTTGCCTTTAAAAGCCAATGCGGAAGACATGGTGGTGCTAGTCAATAAAGACACCGCGGAAGTCGTCAAAATCGTCGACCTGCGTCCTTGGAACTAACATCCTTAAAATCTAAAAAGCAGATTACCCTTTAATCTGCTTTTTGTTTATCATGTGCCAAACTTCCACTGCTTGATATTTCCATGAAATTCACGCTCGCCCTTCTTGCCGCAATCCTGATCTCCCTTGCATGGCTTATGCCTATCCATTATCGTCCATGGGTCACCTATACCGGTGAGCTATATGCCTTCTTTGCATTATTTGCGCTCGCTGCAATCTGCCTCAAAGAAAAATTAAAAATTCCAGCTATTAGTTTTCCTTTATTGCTCCTCGCTGGTGTACCGCTGATCCATTTTTTAACAGGACAAGTGTTTTTCTTTAGCATCGCCATGATGGGCTGTATTTTTGTCTTTAGTTTTTGGTTGGCAAGTGTGTTGGGTTATCAGCTTTCAACAGGAAACTATAGCCGAGAAGAAACCTTTACTAATCTAAGCTATGTATTTCTATCATCAGGTACAGCCACAGGAATTATTGCGATATGCCAATGGACCAATCTGGACGCGACTTTACCAGGTATGGTGAATATCAGCGGTAATCAGCGGCCCTATGCCAACTTCGCCCAGCCAAATAATATGGCAACTTTTTTAGTCATGGCATTGATGAGCTGCCTTTACGTATATGAAAAGAAAAAAATCCAGACCAAGTGGCTATTTGCCTGCGCTGCAGTGATTGTTATGGGAGTGGCTTTAAGTCAGTCGCGTACTGCTTGGGTGGCTGCCATCGCGATCATACTGTATCTGGCGTTCTATCAATATAAAGGCATCATTCGCCTGAAATGGTACTACAGCACTGCTTGGTTCATCTTCTTTATTGCTTGTATCGTAGCTTCTCCATTACTCAGTCAGCTCGCTGCCCAAGCGATAGATGCGGATGTCGTGCAAAGCCGTGATGTGGTATCGCGTGCCACCGGTGATATGTCACGCCTCGCAATCTGGGAGCAGATGCTGGCTGCAATTCAGGCGCAGCCATGGTTTGGCTATGGCTGGTATCAGACCAGTGTGGCTTTTGTTTCGATCAGCGATACGGTGCAAGGTCCGGTCTGGATTCGTAGCGCGCATAATTTTATTCTGGACTTTTTGATCTGGAATGGACTGCTCATCGGTCTGCCATTTCTGGCCTATTTGGGTTATTTGGGCTATCAGTTGCAAAGATGGGTTAACACACCAGAATCTGTCATCGGGATCTTGATGATTGGAGCATTTGTCACCCATGCCATGTTTGAGTTTCCACAGCACTATGCCTATTTCCTGTTGCCGGTGGGTTTTATTCTGGGCACGGTCTTGGCACAAAATCCGAAAATTAAAACCATTACCTTGCCTTCGATATGGCTGAAACTGACTTTCAGTCTTGGATTGCTCTTGTTGGTCGTAATTTATCGAGATTACGATACTGCTGTACCAAAACTCGGACAAAGTATTCGCTATGAAATGCAGCCTGAAAACATCACCAATGAAAAGCCAATCTATCTGCTGACCGAGTTTAATCACCGGATTGACTGGATCAGGGTCAATCCTTATCGCAAGATGAGCGAAGATGAAATTCATCAATATGAAAAGTTGGTGGTGAGCTATCCAACCAAATACAACTTTTTAAAATATATTCGTTTATTGGCGTATAACGGCTATGTCGATGAAGCACAGCATCAACTGCAGCGTTTAAATACGATTCAGAAAACTGAACTGAGCTATGCAGAGGTGACTCGGGATATGTCGCGCTAATAAGTACAAAAAAGCCAGCATCTGCTGGCTTTTTGATTTTAAATCGAATCTTAGAGCTGACTTTGAATATAGTTTTCGATACCTACACTTTCAATCAGATCAATTTGCGTGGTGGTCCAGTCCAGATAGTTTTCTTCTTTTTCCAGAATTTCCTGTACCAGATCGCGGGTCACATAATCCATTTCCGTTTCAGCCAGTGCCACAGCTTTCTGAATGGTCTCAATGTTTTCTTTAACTTTACGTACATCACAATGCAGCACTTCTTGAGTATGCTGGCCGATATACAGTTTGCCCAGATGTTGCAGATTCGGCAGACCTTCTAAAAATAAAATCCGTTCAATAATTTTATCGGCATGCTTCATCTGCACAATCGATTCTTTATATTCTGCCGAGCCCAGTTTCTCAATGCCCCAGTCATTAAACATGCGCGAATGCAGGAAATACTGGTTAATTGCAGTTAGGTGGTGATACAACACCTGATTGAGCTGATTAATCACATCACGATTGCCTTTCATCACATAACTCCATTTGAACCTGTTTTATCTTTCTAAGAAAGCACTCTAAGGATGATAGTAAAGCAAGTCAGGGGGCAATGGCGAGTAATTTATGGAACAGCAAATGAAAATCGCAATCAAATCGATCCAGGCTTAGATCAACGGCAATAAAAACCCGCCAGAGTCAGAGGCGGGGGAGGAGGAATGATCTGAGATCATTGATTTATGATTATCTTTATTCGGTTTAGGCGGCCACAGCCAAACGGGCCGCAATTTGTGAAACTTCATCACTGATGATCATACGGGCTTCTGGTGCACAGCGGCCACAGCAGGTTCCCAAGTCCAATATATCGCGCACATCACGATACGTTTCAGCGCCATTTGCAATAGCATCTTTAATGTCTTGATCTGTAATGCCACGGCATAAACAAACGTACATAGGACACAACCACAGTGTTTAAATAAGATAAGTAATATTATTGATAATTGTTATCGTTTGTCAATAAAAATCATTTGAAATAGCTTTTATTGTGATTGGTGATTTAGATAAAAAAATATCACTCTAGCAAAAATCCGATTATTGCTCGGGTTTTTGCTAGAGTGATTCATGATTGCAAACGAAATATAGAAGTTTAAGTGTTACATAAATTTTAAAAATTATTGCTGAATGATGACAACGCCATCCATCTCGACCAGAGCATCTTTTGGCAGGCTGGCAACACCGAGTGCTGCACGTGCTGGATAAGGCTGGGCAAAATATTCACCCATAATCTGGTTCACCAGCTGGAAGTGCGATAAATCAGTCAGATAAATATTCAGTTTGGCGATGTCTGCCAGAGAGCCACCGGCCGCTTCGCAGACGGCTTTTAAATTATCGAATACACGGCGAATCTGTGCTTCAATGCCTTCAACCAATTCCATACTATAAGGATCTAAGCCAATTTGACCAGATAGATATAAGGTATCACCGACTAAAATGGCTTGCGAATAGGTGCCAATCGCAGCAGGGGCATTTTCAGTATGGATCACTTGGCGGGACATTAATTTCTCCTTTTATCATCAACATACATCATATTCGATCAATCCAGCCGACAACAGCATTATCGTTTTAAATGATTAACTCGCTTTAGATGCTTCGCTCAGAATGACGGGCCGGGTCAGACGGGTAATTCTTGGAAAACCGAAATACATACGCAGGTCCCGGATGATCTGGGCAATCTGTTTGCGGTTATGCACCACGATATTGACATAGGTCTGCTCATCCTGGGTGCGCACCATCTCTACCCCTGAATGTGCTTTACGACATTGATAAATCAGGTCAGAAATCTGCTCATCATCCATGGCCAGATCAATGCTGAGATAGGCGCTAAAGCTGATATCGTCCAGATCATCGGCAGTCCACTGCAAGGGCATGATATTTTCAGGGTGCTGATGCTGTTCGTGTAGCAGGTTATGACAGCGTGAACGGTGCACAATCAGGCCACGACGAGTCAAATGACCCTGAATCGGATCGCCCAGCACCGGATTACAGCAATGCGCATATTTGACATCCACACCTTCAGTGCCCTGAATCAGGCGCCCTGAGCTGGCAATGTTTTGATGCTGGTCTTGGGCGAATAAATGATTGGCCACCAGTTGCGGCAATAAGTCACCGACTGCAATCTGCTCAAACAGCTGCTCCTGAGTGGCAATATGGCGCCATTCCAGCAGGTTTTTCCAGTCCGCTTCGGTCAGATCCCGGATCGAACGATGAAACAGTTTTAGGGCACGATTCAGTGCTTGCTGACCGACCAGACGCTGTTCGTCCAGATCCTGATCGCGCAGGATATTCTGAATGGCACGGCGGGCTTTCTGGGTATTGATAAAGCTGAGCCAGTCCGGATTTGGGGTGGCAAGAACATCGGTAATGATTTCGACCACCTGGCCGCTGACTAGCGGAGTAGAGAGCGGTTTGGTCTCATTGTTAATTTTCGCCCCGATGGCATGGTTACCGAGAAACAGGCTGGCCGCATAAGCAAAATCAACCGCTGTCGCACCTTGCGGCAATTCGTGTAAATGCCCATGCGGGGTATACACCCAGATTTTTTCCTGATGCAGATAATCCAGTAATTCACTAAAGGTGGTTTTGGCGCATTCACCATCGACCAACACGTTCAGATTTTGCATCGAGGCCTGAATTGCAGAACGACAGGCTTGGGGGGCATTTTCACCCAGTACCACACCAAAACGTGCGGCTTTACGCATCAGTTCGGTTTGAATGGTGAGCGATAACGTGGTTTTTTCACCTTTTAAACGCATCATCAAGGACTGGTTGCCACCGGGTAATGGACGGCGAATATGATCTTCATAGCTTTGAATTTTAAAGCTTTGAGTCAGAATCTCTGCCAGACGGTCACAATCGGCAATGCTTTGTAAAATAATTTCAAAGGCGTGGCTATGGGTTAGCTCTTGCAGGTCAATATCATTTTTAACAAAATGACGTAACAGCTCAATATTGTTATTTTTCTTTTTGATTCGACCTTCAATTTTATAGTCTTCTAAGAGATCATTCAGCTTTTGTTCCCAGATCGCCTGATATTCACAACGTTTTGGCTTGGTTTCTAACAGTGCTGCCTGAACGTTGTTATACATGTCCAGATCAAGATTCTGATAACACAGATGTTCCAGATTGTCGGCCATTTCATTCATGCCGACAATACGTGCCATCGGCACAAAAATTTCAAAGGTTTCACGGGCAATACGCGCGCGTTTGTCCGGGCGCAGCGCTTCCAAAGTGGTCATGTTGTGATAGCGGTCGGCCAGTTTCACAATAATGACACGTGGATCCTGTAAGGTGGCTTGCAGGATTTTTCGGAATGACGCGGCTTTATTATATTCTTTATCGCTGGAATGACTCAGTTTGGTCACGCCATCGACCAGCTCGGCCACGGTAAAACCAAAAGTCTCGCTGATATCATCCTTGTTGAAGTCGGTATCTTCAATCACATCATGCAATAAAGCAGCCATGAGGGTTTCAGTGTCCAGACGCATATGCGCCAAGATACAGCTCACCGCAATCGGATGCAGGATATAGGGTTCACCACTTTTACGCACAATTCCGTCATGCGCGATATCTGCATAATCACAGGCCGCAAGCACACGTTCGACATCACGTTCATTTAAATACGCGTCGATCATCATCTCTAACTGTTGCTTGGCTTGACTGACCTGTGGGCCTGGCATAAAACACCTTTAAAACTGAGTTTCTTACAAATAAAACCATGAAAGCTTTGATAAATATGAATTGTAGCGCTTGCCAATTTTTTACTTTAACAAATAGAAAGCGGATTCAAGTTCGATAGCTAACCCTTATGTTATAACCGTTCTGGCATAAATATAAAAGTCACATAACAAAAAAAGCCTAGTTTAAAACTAGGCTTTTTTTGTGACGATATCTTATTGGAAAGAAAAACCGTCTAAGTTTAGATTATTTGCAGAAAGTGCAAGGTCCAGACTTGATGTTTGATAGTCCTGATCACGTTGTTTCAAAATATCTTTAGATACATGACCTGCAGCGATTTCACGTAAAGCAACAACAGTCGGTTTGTCATTGTCCCATTCTACAGTTGGTTCAATACCTTGACGTGCCAATTGACGCGCGCGCTTGCTTGCCACTAGTACAAGCTCAAAGCGGTTGTCTACATGGTCTAAACAATCTTCAACGGTGACGCGTGCCATAAGAATTCTCGTTTGAATAATAAATTTTAACAGACTGCACAGTATAAAAGGCTTTGTCTATAGACTCAAGTTTTAATCACTGTTCAGTGGGTGTGATCAGTTGCTGAATCAGTTTTTCATGACGGTTGGCTTGTTGTGACAAGGTCAAACGGTTGGCGATAATGACCGCTTCGAGATCATGCAGCGCCTTGTTAAAGTCATCATTGATAATAATATAGTCAAAGTTGCTATATTGCTGCATATCTTCCACTGCACAGCTCAGACGATGTTCAATCACATCAACTGTATCGGTACCCCGGTTAGACAGACGTTCACGCAGGTCAAACTGACTTGGTGGCAAGATAAAAATTTGTTTAGATTCAGGAAAAAGTCGACGGACTTGTTGTGCACCTTGCCAGTCAATTTCCAGCAGCACATCATGGCCTTTGGCCAATTGTTCTTTAACAGTCGCCTGCGCGGTACCGTAGTAATTACCGAATACTTCTGCGTATTCAATAAAACCACCTTCATTGACCAGATTTAAAAAATCGTCTTTCTGGGAGAAATGATAGTGTACGCCATCGAGTTCGCCAGGTCGTTGACCGCGTGTGGTATGGGACACAGAAACGTGAAGGTTATTGACACGCTCAAGTAGGGCTTTAACAAGGGATGTTTTGCCTGTTCCAGACGCTGCAGAAACGACAAACAAGAGACCCGACATGATATTTTTCCTGATATGATAAAATATCTTCTCTATTTTAGAGTAGACCGGCTTTAAACTAAATAGTTACCAGTCGATTGTTTGACATTTATTTCAATTGAACCGCTAAAAATGGTGTGAGTATTGAGGATTCTATGGAAATTGTTTTAGCCAACCCACGTGGTTTTTGTGCTGGTGTAGATCGTGCCATTGCGATCGTGAACCGTGCCCTAGAATGCTTTAATCCACCGATTTATGTGCGGCATGAAGTGGTACATAACAAATTTGTAGTCGATGACCTGCGTCAGCGTGGCGCGATCTTTGTCGATGAACTCGATGAAGTGCCCGATGACAATATTGTGATTTTTAGCGCACATGGGGTTTCCAAGGCGGTACAGCTTGAAGCCGAACGCCGTGGTTTAAAGGTTTTTGATGCAACTTGTCCATTGGTCACCAAGGTGCATATTGAAGTGACCAAATATGCGCGTGAAGGCGTAGAAGCCATTCTGATTGGTCATGAAGGCCACCCTGAAGTCGAAGGTACCATGGGTCAGTATGACAAGAAAAATGGTGGTGAAATTTATCTGGTCGAAGATGAAGAAGATGTTGCTGCCTTAACTGTGCATCATCCTGAAAAAGTGGCTTTTGTCACTCAAACGACTTTATCGATTGATGATACGGCGAAAGTGATTGATGCTTTACGCCAAAAGTTCCCGCTGATTCAAGGGCCGCGTAAAGATGATATCTGCTACGCCACACAGAACCGTCAAGATGCAGTACGAGATCTAGCCGAGCGTTGTGATGTTGTACTTGTGGTGGGTTCGCCAAATTCATCGAACTCCAACCGTCTACGTGAGTTGGCAGAACGTATGGGTAAAGCAGCTTATCTGGTTGATAATGCCGATGAACTCAAACAGGAATGGTTTGAAGAAAATGCTCAGATTGGCGTAACCGCCGGAGCCTCTGCACCAGAAATTCTGATTAAACAAGTCATTCAGCGTTTACAGGATTGGGGTGCCCAAGCACCTAAAGAGCTAGATGGTCGTGAAGAAAATATTACATTTAGTTTACCCAAAGAGTTACGTATTCCAGTAACTCAAGCCTAAAGTGTTAAGTACTTAACATTCTGAATTTTTTAGGAATTGACAGATAATTGCTTTTTGGCAATTATCTGTTTTTTTATGCCTTTTATCCTTATTTGTGTTTGTTTTGTAATTTAATTAGATATTATTTTTAATAGGGTAAAGTTTGGCGCGCCTTGGGGGGAGTATGCAGAAAAATAAAGGATTTACGTTAATTGAATTGATGGTGACGATTGCGGTGTTGGCGATTATTGCAGGAATGGCTGCGCCTTCGTTTATTAAATTAGTTCGAAATTATCAATTAACCACAGATACTCGTGATTTTATTGATCTGTTGGCTGAAACTCGTTCAGAAGCGATTTTTAAGCAGAAACCACAAATTTTAGCTGTAAATACAACGGTTGCAGATTCATATAAAACTTGGGTGCCGTCTCATATTCAAAAAGATAGTGGTGATACGTCTATAACATTTAAACGCTTAGGTCAGACAGATAATGCAGAGTGCTTTATTTTTTCACATAAAAGTGATTCAACATTAAAGGCTTATGTTTATGTACAAAAAGGTGGAACAGTCGTGTACAACAAATCTTTAACCAGTTGCCCAACCTGAAATTAGGGAAAAATATAATGATAAATTCTCAAAAAGGTGTTGGTCTGATAGAGGTGTTGGTCGCTCTCATACTGCTTAGTATTGCAGTATTAGGCTTTGTTGCATTACAAATTCGAGCTGTTACAGCAACGACTGAAGCCAGTATGAATGTTCAAGCGACTAATATTGCACGTGATTTGGCCGAAAGAATGCGTATGAATCGGGAAGGCTTACTTGATTATAAAAGTGATGAGAGTGCGGCAACGAAGTGTGCTGCAGAATTTTGTACACCTAAAGAAATGGCTCAATACGACTATGCGCAAGTAAGTAAACACGCTACCGATTTAGGTATGAATATGAATGTTTTAAATTGCCAAGGCTCAACATTAGTTCGTAAATGTGTATATGTTGCATGGGGCGGTACTACAGCAACAAATGGTACGGCAGCAACAGACTGTACAAACGGTGCAGCATATATCCCAAATGCACAATGTATCATTATGGAGGTCTATAACTATGGAAGCTAATAGACATACGACTTCTTATCACTCGATCAACGGTAATCGAGTCAATGCTGGCTTCACCTTAATCGAGCTTATGATTGCATTAGCATTGGGTTTAATCATCGTTGCTGCAGGTTTGGCTATCTTTTTTAGCAGCTCAAGATCCTTAAATTTACAAAATAGCATGGGCGAATTACAACAAAATGCGAATTTTGGCTTATCTGTAGTTACGCATGATATTCGTCATGCAAACCTAAATACATTGTCTTCTCAGCGAGTAAACAATATCACTAATGGTTCAGGTGTCATTTTTACTAAAGAAAATCTTCCAACCACTTTAGCTGCTTTTAGTGATATGGAAAGTAAATACGCGACTGCACAAGATAAAGATGCTGATAACACTTCGGGGAATAGTGATCAATTTACAATGCAATATGTTCCTGCGGAAGAAACAATTACTGATTGCGAAGGAAATAACATTGATGATGCTTCATCAAAAATTATTGTACAACGCTATTTTGTTGCTGAAGCACCACAACAAGTTGCAGGTGAGCCAACGTCTTATTCTTTGTATTGTGATGCCGGTTCTTATGAATCGACTAGCACAACGATAGACGGTTTGGGTGTGAATGCACAACAAATTATGCAACGAGTAGATGCATTTAAAATACGTTTAGGTGTTAAGAATCCAGCTGGAAACTTAAGATATATGACGATTAGTGATTATAAAGATGAGATGGATGGTATTTTAGATGCCGAGCCTTGTGAGGCTGATAAATATGCGACGTCTTGTACAAATACTTATTTAAATGTGGTTTCAATTGATGTTGGCGTATTATCTCGTTCGACTGGCACAATTGGGGCAGATGCAAGTCTAAATACAAAAAAGACATTTGAAGTGGCAGGACAGAATGTAACTTTAAAAGGTGATGAGGCATTAAACAAAAAATATCTTCGCCAAGCTGTAAATCAAGTCGTTGCTATTCGTAATACATTGGGGGCATCGTAATGAATCAACAAAAAGGTGCGACATTAATTACAGTATTAATTATTTTAGTCATTATTACTTTAATAGGAACAATTGCGGTGAAATCGGGTATTTTGGGGCTTAAAATTGCTACGAATAGCCAGGTTAATTCGCTACTTATGGGGAATTCTGACTCAGCATTATTTAATATTGAAAACCCAAATCAAATTGCAAGACAAATGGCATTAGATGGCATGTTTGCTTATTTCAACTCTGCGGCAAATGCAAAAGATGAATTGGTTTTTTGCTATAGAGCTAGTGAAAGTAGTTTTTTTAAGTTGTCAAAAGCAAGTGCAATTTCTGCAGATGGTTCAACGACTAAGCAAGGTGTTAGTGGATTTTGTAAAGCAAATCAGTTTTCAATGGGACGTTCGGCTGTTATTTCCCAAATTTATTTAACTAAAAATACAACGACCGAAGCGCCGTTTAGTAGTGTTCCTAAGGGTACCAGTGTTGGTCAAAGCCCAGTTCCATCAAGCACCAATAATATTGGTGCGACAGTAATTTCTATATTACCAAGTTTTTCTGCTGCATCTAAAGCTGATATTGAAACTTGCTTTAAAAAGAAAAGTTCAGAAGTAGCAGCATGTTTTGATGGTTTAAATATTCCATACAATATGCAACATTCTGATTATGTCGTTGGCGGTCAGCCGAAATTGGTATCGTAAGGAAAGAGGGTTTAGTGATGAAAAAGTTATATCAAAAAAATATACTTTCGGCTTCGGTATCAATGGTGATGACATTGGTGTTATGTCAAAGTGCCGCAACTCAAGCGAGTGATATTGATATTTATAGCAGCACAACTGGTGGTAAAACTTCTATTTTATTAATGTTGGATACATCGGGCAGTATGGGTATAAGTTCTCTAGTATTGCCCAAAAATAATAGCTATGGTAGTCCAGGTGATGTGGATAGCCCGTTGTGTGCGCAAGTTGATGTAAAAGAATTTAAAAATGATTATAAGGACTCCACGGCGGTCAATTTTAAGGAGTGGGCCTATAATTTAAGGGATACTGCAACTAATAGAACATCAATCCAAAAATCAGTGACAATTGGTACAACTACCATAACTTACTACGTTCGCGGATGTACTAGTGGCGGTGTAACTCAATACGATCGACTATCTCGCCTCAAGGATGCAATTTTACCACTGTTGGCAGAAAGTCCAACAACAGGATTGTCTGATAGTGTAGTTATGGGGCTAGGCCAGTTTTCATCTAGAACAGAGTTGACTATTGGTAATGTACCTACAAAATTAGTCGATGGTCATTCCGGTCGGATTGTTGTGCCAAATGCTCCGTTGACAACAGCGCAGCGTATAAAAATAGCTCAAGCTTTAGCAGCAATTAAATCCATTGATACATCAACAAATGAAGATGGAACTCCAAATAGTAATTTAAAAATATCCAGTCAAACCTATCCAGATATAATTAAGGCAGCCAGCGGTACGCCAACAGCACACGCTTATGCAGAAGCTGCTGCCTATATGATGGGGACAAATACAGGTGTTGCTACAACATCAACAAAAGTTAGCTATATTTATGATGGCTATATGTTGAAGCAAAAAGGCTCGGAACAGGTTTATTTCCTTTGTGCGACTTCTGGGGGAGGGACAACCACAGCATTAGGTGCAACTGTGAAACAGTGTCCAAGTGACTGGCCTGAATGGAATAATAATGATAAGACAGTTCAAGGTACAACTATTTATAAGCCTTATGATGGTACATGTACGAGGGCAAATGCTCCCAACCAGAACTGGTGTACTGTTAACTTTAATAATTTTAGAACCGCAGTTGGTGGAGGAATGTCATCGTTATGGGATGCGTATAAAAAACTTCCTGTTGGTTGGCGTTTTGATGGTTGGGTGAAAGTACCTACAGAACCAATGGATATTGAACCAGTTGTTGGTACTGTTTGGGGGTATCCAGATAGTATCAATGGTTTGGTATCGTATCGTACTAATCCTTTTTCACTAGATGGAACTAGTGATAATAATGTTGGTGGTTTTGCATATTCAGTGCCTGAATCGAAAAATAGCAGTAATTATATTGCTGGCGGTTCAACGAATAGTTGTGATGGGAATGGGATTTATTTCTTAACAGATGGTGCACCAAACTCGACGAAAGATGACATGGCGCGAACAATTTTAAATCGATCATTAACTGATACTTATAAATTTTCGGTAAAGCCATCTGGTACAGGCGTTTTAGTTTCACCGACGTTAAAGTCTGATTTATTTGCTGGTGAAACTGGTGGTTGGGAATATATTGGTGAATATGCCAAAAAAATGCGTAATAGAACTGCAACATCAAATACGCAAAAGAACCCTGCTGATATGAATATTAAAACTGCAGTTGTTGGTTTTGGTGCTTCATTTGCTGGTTTAACTAAGAATGCAGATGGCACATATAATTGTGCAAGTGCGCCAAATGAAGATGCTAAAAATGCCTGCTTATGGGGTAGTTCAGCTTATGGTGATGGTGGATTTTATTATGCTGAAAACTCAGCCGATATTAAAAATAGTATTAAAAAATTCGTTACGAATGTAACACCTGATTTTGAACCCATTGCAACAGGTTCACCTACATTACCTCAAGATGCTTTAAATCCATTAACGATTCAACCTTATGGTTATTATGCGTCTTTTACACCAAAGCCTCAGGCGCAATATCGTTTGTGGATGGGTAATCTTAATAAATACAATGTCTATAATGGTGAACTGTATAATAGTTCCAACACTATTAAATTGATTAAAGACGATGGTTCACTTAACTCAAATGCCAATGGTCTTTGGAGTGGTGGTGTGCTTGGTCAATTGGCTTTAGGTACTGCACTTAATTCTGATAATGAAACTTATGTTCGACGCACTATTTTTACAAATAGGACAATTAGTTCGACGACGCCATATACTGCAACTGAAACAAATTCTTTAAAAGAATTAAATGTAAATGCATTGTTTGGAACAGGTGCGAATGCTTCTTTTGTTAATGATCCACAAAAAAATTATTGGTTGAACTTGTTGGGTTATAACGTTGCTGCTGATGCAACGGGAATTACCTTAAATAGTTTGTCTTCTGCTACTGAACTTCGTCAGCTTGGTACAGTAATGCACTCAACACCAATTTTACTCACCCAGCGTGGTGCTATTAAGGTTGATGTTGCGACGGGCGCACTAGATACGACAGATCGGGATGATTATTTACTCTTTGGTAGTTCCCAAGGTCTTTTACATGTTGTAGATGTTAAAACAGGTAAAGAAAAATTCGCATTCGCTCCTCATGAAATGATGGAAAGACAGCCAGAAGCATTTTTAGCTGAAAATTCGACTACGGGTGGATCTGCTAATTTGTTTTATGGGATTGATGCACCATGGTCTGCGTATACGCAATATGTTTCTAAAGAGGATGGTTCATTAACAGTACAAGCGTCTGATAAAACAAGTGATGGTGGTACAAACACAGATTTAGCACTCAAAGGCTTACAGTGGGTATATGGTGGTCTGCGCATGGGCGGAAACAGTTACTATGCATTGGACCTTACTGACCTCGATAAGCCAAGCTTGAAATTCCATATAGATCCAAAATTAACTGACTCAAAAATTTATAAATCTGGTACTACAGTGTCTGTAGAAGCGCTAGATTACATGGGGCAAAGTTGGTCTAAACCGACGCTGGCTTATGTAAACTTTGGGAGTGAAAAACGTCCAGTGATGTTTGTAGGTGGTGGTTATGATGCAGGTTATGAAGCTGCTGATTACAATCAAGCTACAACCAAAGGTGGTGGTGCTGGCGTTTATATGTTTGATGCGGATACGGGTGATTTACTGTGGTGGACAAGCGCAAATGCTACAAAAGCCTTAGGCGCTCAAGCATTCACCGATGCGAGCGACGCAAATATCAATATGAAATACAGTGTTGTGAGTCAGATTAACGCAGTCGATCGCGATAATGATGGTTTAGTGGATAATCTTTATTTTGGCGATTTAGCAGGGCAAGGCTTCCGTGTTGATTTAAATAATCTTGCAACGGGTACAGATGAAAATGCTAAAAAAGCTAACTTTGCTAAACGTGTTGTTCGCTTATTTGATGAGCATGTAACGGGTGGTGCAAGCCCACGTTTCTATGAAATGCCAAGTGTATCGATTCATGAAAGTAACGATGGTTATATCGCTGCAGTTGCATTTAGCTCAGGGAATAGAAGTAAGCCTTTAGTCGGTGCTACAGGAACAAACCATAATGGGTCTACAGTTAGTGCAGATGATGGTGTATTTGTTGTTTATGACAAAGATGTTGCTAAACCAGCACTATATGATGAATTGACACTTGTAACGAATAATATAGCCTTAGAATCGTTAAATGATGTAATGGATGATGGTGTTTCTGTCGCCGATAACGATGGCTGGAAATATACTTATTCTGACAAGGCAGGTGTGTATAAAGGCATGAATGAACTTTATGCACTGGATAGCATGCTCTATGTAAACGTATTCCATCGCGATGGTACGGGTATTGGTGGTAATTGTGGTGCTGGTGTTAAAGGTGATTCCTATGTGTATCAGTTCTGCTTACCAACAGGAAAATGTCCGTTTGCAACAACAACATCAGGTGAACCTAATAAAGTTAAAATAGGTGCTGGTATTTTAGGTTCTGGCCTTGGATTAGGTCATAACAATAATAAAGATAATACTGGCTTGGTAGTGCCACGTCCGGGTAGTGTGGATTGTAAAGTTACTGCAAATAAAAACTTGCCTGAATGTCAATTGTTTAGTACGACCGCAAATTTAAGACAATTGCGTTGGTATGAAACACGCTAGGAGTAAAGAGATGAACTTTTTTTCTAGTTTAATACGAACGCATAATACACAGCTGACTGTTTCTGCTACAGCTTTGCAATTAAATTCGGTAGCGCAATTAAAAAAGGCAAAAGGTTTTACATTAATTGAGTTGATGATCGTGGTTGTTGTTGTTGCAATTTTGGCAGCAATCGCGATCCCAAGTTACAGTCAATATATTGAACGTAAAGATCTTGCCATCGCTCGTCAAGAAGCCTTACGGTTGGCAGGAGAGCTTGAGCGTTTTAAATCTAAAAATTTTAGTTATAAGGGTTTTGATGCAACGTATTTATATGGTTATCAAGGTACTGATTCCGATGGGAATTCTACCAGTGAAAGCTATTATGACAAAGCGACAGGAAAATTGTCATTGCCTTTAGGTGCGAGTGGCTCAGATGTTAAATATATCATTACCTTAGTTGATGGTGGTACTCGTCATAAACCTTTGACAATTGAAAAAAATAGTGAAGGTGCAGAAACAACTGATTCTGAGAGCGTTAATGGATTGAGTTGGGCTATTTCTGTGGAACGCGTTAAAGACGGCACGGAGCCTAAACAGCCACGTAATTATGATTTGCTTTTAACTAATGCAGGCCTTCGCTGTATGACAAAAGTAAAAAATGTTGTGAGCACATTCGTAAGCTGTGGTGATGATGATAATAGTGAGTCATGGTAATGAAGAGCTTGAAAGGATTTACATTAATTGAGCTGATGATTGTTGTAGTTATTATTGCAATTCTTGCGGCAATTACTTATCCCTCATATCAAAACTATGTACAGAGAACTAAACGTGCTGATGCACAAGCAGAAATGATGCAAATTGCACAAAAAATGCAGAGCTATTATGTTATCAACCATAATTATTCATCAGCTACGATAGATGGTTCAAATACTACAGTAGATTTCCCAAGCAATGATGCACTGTACTCTATCGATTTAGATGCAGGGGACCAAACTTGGACACTCACCGCTGCTCCTAAAAGTACTGGCGCAATGAAAAGTACAGGAAGTTTAACTATAGACAGCACAGGTAAACAATGTTGGGAAAAAACATCGGGTGCATGTGAACCATGGGACGGCAAATAATCCAAATTCAAAACTGTGGATAAACAAAAAATGATCTTTCATTCAGGGCAAATATCACGTAAAATACTGCCCTCTATGAAAGGGGTTTGAGCTGTATCGATGGTCGGTACAAGGATAATCCGTAAAAACTATAAGGTTCTATCATGGTTGTTATTCGTCTTACTCGCGGTGGTGCTAAAAAACGTCCGTTCTATCAAATCGTTGTAACTGATAGCCGCAATGCACGTGACGGTCGTTTCATCGAACGTATCGGTTTCTTCAACCCGACAGCTCAAGGTAAAGCAGAAAAACTTCGTTTAGATGCTGACCGTTTTGCTCACTGGGTTTCTCAAGGTGCTCAACCTTCAGATCGCGTTGCTTCTTTAGCTGCTCAAGCTAAAAAAGCTGTAACTGCTGTTTAATATGGTAGTAGATTGCCCATGACACCAACACAGAATGTTCCCGAAGATCGTATTCAGATTGGACAGCTACGTTCAGCATATGGATTAAATGGGTGGCTCTGGGTCTATTCCAATACAGAACCCATGAGCAACATATTTGACTATCTGCCTTGGTACATTGAGACCAAAGCAGGTTGGCAAATTGTTGATGTAAAACGTTGGAAACCACATGGTAAAGGCCTGGTTGTTTCGCTTAAAGGTGTGAGTGATCGCACTGGGGCAGACCAACTGGTTGGCACCAATGTCTGGATTGCTAAATCGCAACTGCCTCAAGCGGGTGTAGATGAATATTATTGGTCTGATTTAAAGGGTCTAACAGTGTTAGGTCTGAATGATGAGGATCAAGAAATTAATCTCGGTCAAATTTTTGAACTGTTTGAAACAGGTGCCAATGATGTGATGGTGGTTCGCACAACTGCCGACAGTATCGATGGCGAAGAGCGCATGATTCCATGGCATAAAGATGTGGTACAACGCGTTGATCTTGAAGCTGGTCGTATTTACGTCAATTGGGGCGTAGACTACTAACACTTTTTGGAAATAAGGGAGTCTGCGATGTTTTTTGCAGTCATTACGCTTTTTCCTGAAATGTTTGAAGCGATTACAGCCTACGGTATTAGCGGGCGCGCAGCAAAACGTGATTTGATGCAAATTCATTGCATTAATCCTCGCGATTTTGCGACGGGCAACTACAAACGGGTGGATGAACGTCCATTCGGTGGTGGTCCGGGTATGGTGATGATGGCGGAGCCTTTGGCACAAGCAATCCACCGTGCCAAAGAGCTTGCAAATGAAGCAGGCGCAGTTCAGGTTCCTGTGGTGTATATGTCACCGCAAGGAAAAACCTTAAACGAAACTGCAGTACAAGACTTCGTTCAATATGACGGATTGATTGTACTGTGTGGGCGTTATGAGGGGGTCGATGAACGTTTGATCCAGCAATATGTTGATCAGGAATGGTCAATTGGTGATTATGTTTTGTCGGGTGGTGAACTGCCAGCGATGGTTTTATTAGACAGTATTATCCGGAGGCTTCCGGGGGCGATGTCTGATGAACAATCCCATGTGCAAGACTCCTTTGTGGATGGTCTGTTAGACTGCCCACAATATACCAAGCCTGACCAGTTTGAAGGTTTGGATGTGCCTGAGGTACTTAAATCAGGTCATCATGCAAACATTGAAAAATGGCGGTTTTTGCAGCGTTATCAGCGAACACTTGAACGTCGACCTGAACTGGTCGAACAAGTAGAATTGACCAAGCAGCAAAAAAAATGGCTGAAAGATTTGTAAGACATTGCTGAGAAATTGGTGCTGTCTTCGAAAACGGTACTTAAATTGAGTTTAAGTATTCTTTAATAGGCTCTTTATGGTTGAGATGGTCAACTTTAAAGGGAAAGATAATCGGGTCTATGCGCTTTAGCCTCTAGCCCCCGCGATGATCAGACCTCTTCTGACTCGCATTATTGGAGATACCCCATGAGCGGTAAGCATCCTTTAGTTCAAGTAATTGAAAATGCACAATTGAAACAAGACATCCCTGCTTTCGCACCAGGTGATACAGTGATTGTTTCTGTAAAAGTTAAAGAGGGCGACCGTGAGCGTCTTCAGGCTTTTGAAGGTGTTGTAATTGCGAAGAAAAACCGTGGTTTGAACTCTGCGTTCACAGTACGTAAAATTTCTAGCGGTGTTGGTGTTGAGCGTGTATTCCAAACTCACTCTCCAATCGTAGCTAAAGTTGAAGTGAAACGTCGTGGTGATGTTCGTCGCGCTAAACTTTACTACCTACGCGAATTGTCTGGTAAAGCTGCACGTATCCGTGAAAAATTACCAGCTCGTAAAGTTAAAGCTTCTTAAGTTTAGGCTCAAGTTAAGTTTTATCTCGAGTTAAAAAATGCGCCTTTGGGCGCATTTTTTATATCCTAATATTTATATAAGAACTATAAGCCTTGCAGTTTCAATCGATTGGCATGCTGGCGGTAAACATCGACCGGGTCGGGGGCAAAGATGCTTTTCAGGCCCAAGACCATATTGACTTCATCCAGATGATTCCAGTTGTAGTTATCGCGAATGGTTTTACCAAATTTGGCACTACAGCGAGAGACCAGACCATCATTGTCCTTGCCACCATCAATCAGCAGGCTGGTGACTTTCAAAGCAGAGTCGGGATCGAGAATGTTGGTCACTGTGCCAGTGCCGGTAAATGAATAGTTATAAATATTATTCTGTTTATAGGCACCTTCGCCACAGGTCGTGCTTGACATTCCCAGCGGATATTTCTGATTAAATTGTGCCGATCCTGCCAGTGTCAGACTGCGACCACCTGCAAGAGAATCATGCGGGAAGCTGTTTGGATCCAGTCCTTGGGCCCAGGTGATGGCTTTAGACACCAGATTAATCCCACCGACCAAAGGGCCTTGTAGTGGCGTATCTTCTGCCTGAAGAATCAGATCTGCAACTGGTGAGCCTTTATGCGGCGCACCGACCGCAGTCAGAGAGGCGACCAGTTGAGGCGCTACACCAGCGACATAACGAATCGTGGGACCACCATGAGAATGACCAATCAGATTGACTTTAGATGCGCCTGTAATCGCCCGAATTTCCTTCACTTGTTCTAAGAGTTGTTCACCGCGAATTTCTGATGAGTTAAACGGTGATACTCGGGTCGCCCAGACATTGCCACCATTGCGGGCCAGATCCGGTAAAATCTGATACCAGTAATCCAGACCAAACTGATCTGTTCCGACCCGGATAAAGCCTGCCATCCCGTGTGCAAACACGATGGGATATTGGGTCTTGGCATAGTGTGAGCTGGCTTTCGCTGTGACCTGACTGGCTTGAGTGGATGCCTGAGCCGTGACACATGTGCCAGCCAGCAGCAGATTGGTGATGAATAAGCCGTATTTCATATATTTTCCTCATTTTTGTTGTTTTGACAGGATGATTCTTATCCTGCTTTGCTAAATGACCCATCCGAAACGGGCGAGTTAGGTTTTAAGTTGCTGTATTTAAAAATTATGATTGATGGATAACAGTGAATGATTTATAAGCCTTGCAGTTTGAGCCGGTTGGCATGTTGGCGATAGAGTGCAATCGGGTCTTGGGCAAAAGGCCCTAAAATGCCGAAGAACTGGTTCACTTCATCGAAATGATTGTGGGCATAGTCTTGACGAATGATCTGACCATAACGTCCACTACATAAAGGTAGAGCGCCATCGTTGGCTTCACCTTTCAAGAAAGTCCCGCCTAAACTGACAATAGTCGATTCAATGATATCCAGAGGATTGGTGGTTTGCCGGTTGCCCATCCAGGAGTAATGATGAATGCCATTGGCTGTGATCTTCATGCCTTGGGTCTGACAGTCTTCAGGAATCGCAGCAGAACCGTATTTTATATTGAAGGCTCGAATGTCTTCAGGATGCATGGCACTTAAGGCCGCTGTGATATTTACCGGATATTGATTTGCTGTCACCAGATTCATGCTGTAGCCCAGAATTGTTCCAATGGCATGAATCAGCGGTTCTAGTAAAGGTGTCTGGCTGGCATTGACAAAAACAGGTGTGCCTTTCATCGCACCTGCAATTGCGGTCAGTGAAGCCACTTTGGCAGGTGCAACAGCTTCAATATATTGAATGGTTGGTCCACCTTGACTATGTCCAATCAGATTGACTTTAGCTTTACCCGTCAGTGCAAGAACTTCGTCAATTTGTAGTAACAGCTGTTCACCACGTAGTTCATTGGATGCAACCGCAGATAATTCCGCGGAAAATACACGCGCACCATGACGGGCTAAATCTTGCGGGATCTGATACCAATAATCTAAACCGATGTTATCGGTTCCAATGCGGTTAAAGCCCAGACCGAAGCCATGGACAAAGATGAGCGGATAATGGGTTTTGGTGTAGCTGGATATAGCGAATTTGGGTGTATATTCAATCAATGGACTCTGCTTGGCATAAGCCAAGGAACAACTGAATCCAATAAATAGACTGAATACCAGGCTTATTGTTTTCATTATTCTATCTCTGCTTCATCCGGGAAAATGATGACCGCTTATATAGCAAAGCCTTTATCAATCCCGATAAAGGCGAGCCGCTTACAAACCTTGCAGCTTTAAGCGGTTGGCATGCTGACGGTATAACGTCACCGGATCTGGAGCGAATAGACCTTTCAAGCCAAACATCATGTTGGCAAGATCGGTATGATTGAGTTTGTAATTGTCATTAATCACTTTACCCATATAAGCACTACAACGTGCGACCATACCATCATTGTTTTTATTGCCATAAGACAGTGGGCCCAGTTGCATTAAAATCGTATCGATATCTAAGGCATTGGTGGCTTGTGCCACACCTGTCCATGAATAGTAATAAATACCTTTAGAATCTTTAGGTTTGAGGTTTTTATTACAGTTCTCAGTCGCTGCTAAAACGCCGTCTTTGACTGCTTCTTTTGCAACAGTTGCATTAAAGTTTTTTGATTCTGTTTGGGTTAGTGATTTCATCGATGCATCAAAATCGATTTCTAATTCAGGTTTAAGCTGAGCGAGTGCAATTAAAGGTCCCACAATATAGTCACCTAAAATATTAAACGCGGTGCGGCTTAAACTATTGCTTTGAATATCGTCAGCAACTTTAGAACCATGATAGGTACCAGCAACGCCTGTAATCGATGCCAGATATTCTGGTTTAGTGGCAGCGACATAGAGCACGGTTGGCCCGCCATGAGAGTGACCAATCAGGTTGACTTTGTGTTTGCCGGTGATTGCTATCACATCTTCAACCTGGCTGATCAGCTGTTCACCGCGATGTGCTGTCTTATTTGCCGGAGACAACTGTGCAGCAAAGACGGTAGAACCATTGCGTGCCATATCCGGTAGAATCTGATACCAGTAATCCAGCCCGATGCTGTCGGTGCCAATGCGTGACCAGCCTAGCCAGCCATGTACCATCAGAATAGGATATTTGGTTTTGGCATAATCAGATCTGGCCTTTTCAGTGACCTGTGTCGCACTTGCCGCGGCATGGGCCTGTGCAGAAAAGCTTAATCCCAGAGTTGTTGCTAAAGTCACAGTCAGTAACTGTGCTGTCTTGCTGAAAGTACGCATAAGCATCCCTTTTTAATTTTATCGTTATTAAAGCAATCATTGCTTTTCTAGAGTGTTATAAGCCAAAAAAGCAGACTTTGGACCATACAGTTTTGGCCTTCTATGGCTGAGCAATTTTTCTTTTGAGTAGCGGTATTTTTTCACTTCAACGCGCTAAAACCATGTCATTTTAGGACACGACAGAGAGAAGAGATTTACATTGTAAGAATATGTTTTATTTACGGCTGTATTTAAATTTTAAGTTGTTGAAATACAAAACACTCATTGAGGTTATTTTGTGTAAACAAGAAATATTTAGAAACAAAGTTAGGGCGGGAGATATGAAGGCATAAAGCTTTCGATATGAGGATCATAAAAAAAGCCATCAACAGGTGATGGCTTTTAGGCTTAATTCGCAAAGGGCAACTTGCCGCCTTGATCATGAATTTGTTCAAAGGTTTCGACCCGCAGCTGGTCATTCGGCTGTTGAAAACGTTGCTGGCGCAGCTTCTCGACGGCTTGTTGTTTGGCGCTGTCACTCATGCCACTTTGCATGATGCCATCCCGTTCATTGAGATACGTCGTGACACTGGATTTCCAGCTGGCACGTTCGCCATCCAGTTGCTCCAGACGTTGCGTGGCTTCAGGGCCGACCAGGTTTAATCGCATTTGACGAATCTCTGCATTTGAGCCACCACGCGCTTTAATGTCTGCGCTGAGTTTGCGTAAATCTTCGAGTTTATTCAGTTGTTCCAGATTTTCCTGCCAGTCTTGTGGCAATTGTTCAAACAGATTTTTGAGCTTCTGGGCTTTTTCAGACTCGCTTAAGCTGTTGTCTGCCAGCACGGCCATACGGTCAAGCGTATATTCATGATAGGTGTCTTCGGTACCAAATAAACCTTCAATTTCATAATTAGAAAAATATTGTTTACGCAAATTCTGGGTGCTGCTATAGATGCTGCGGTAATAGGCCGGATCTTCCTGATCGAGGCCTGTCGGTGCAGTCAGTTGGCCTAAACCTTGACGATACTGAATATAGCGATCCCATAAATCCAGAATTTGTGAGAGAGCGGGTTCTTTATGATTCTGGCGAATGTAAGTTTTAAAATCCTGTTGAATCTGCGCCAGATTTTTTTCACCAAACTGGGTAATAAAATATTCAAAACAGTTTCGAGTCTGTTCATTGACAGTCAGACGGTTACTCGCATCCAGCTGCATCTGGCAATTGATTTCGGTATCTTGCTGGCTGGCACTGGAAAATGCTGCATTGGCAGGGTTGGTCATACTTAATGCGGCAGGTTCGCCGCGGCGTTCACTAAGAGATGATTGGCCAATAGTCTCTGTCTGTGATTCATTCTGAGGAGATAACCAGAGCATCAGGGTGATAAAGCACAGCACCACCAGAGCCAGAATGATCCATATCTTGTATTTCTGCATATCCTATGCACCTGTTTTTTCGGTTTCATTATTTTTAGAGTTTTGATTCGGCTCAATATGCCATAAAAATCATCAGATACCATAGAAAAGTTGTAAATCATCGCACAGGGTTTTACCATGGCGCCAATTTATAAAATGTCTGATTTTTTGCCATGAAAGCATCATCTCCTAAAATTCAGCGTCGTCATCTTAGTGGTGTCTTCCTTTTGAATAAACCCTTGGGCATTAGTTCTAATGCTGCATTGCAAAAAGTTCGCTGGTTGTATCGTGCGCAAAAAGCAGGCCATACTGGGGCACTGGATCCTCTGGCCTCGGGTTTATTGCCGATATGTTTAGGTGAGGCGACCAAGTTTTCGCATTATTTATTAGATTCAGTCAAGCGTTATCAAACGACGGTCTTTCTTGGACATAGCACCACCACCGGCGATGTCGAAGGCGAAGTCTTATTAGAAAAAGCGGTTCCTGAACTTTCGGAAGCGTTGATTCAAGAAACCTTGACACAGTTTATCGGTGATATCCAGCAAGTGCCACCGATGTATTCGGCGCTGAAAAAAGAAGGCCGTCCTTTATACGAACTGGCACGTAAGGGCATCGAGATTGAACGTGAAGCGCGCCCGATTAGCATTCTGGCCATTGAGCTTTTATCCTTTACTGAAAATAGCATTACGCTGGATATTACCTGCTCTAAAGGGACTTATATCCGGGTACTCGGTGAAGATATTGCCAAAGCCTTGGGTACTTACGGTCATCTGACCTATTTACACCGCATTAAAACCGGTCATTTTGATTTGATCCCGAGTTATACCATTGAATATCTGGAAAGCTTGAATGAAGACGAGCGTGATAGGTTGTTGTTGCCAGCTTATGCGCCGGTGCAACATTTCCCGCAAATCCAAGTGCCAGAAGGGCGGGCAGAATATTTTAGCCGTGGTATGGAAAGTAATATCGAGCATGAAGCAGCTGAACAGGTCTTGGTTTTTGATGGTGAAAAATGTTTAGGCTTGGCAGAAATTAGTGATAAGAAACGCCTGGTGCCAAAACGCGTCTTAAACCTCTAAGCAAGGTCTGAAATATGGATATTGAGATCATCATCAGCCTGATTGTCTTTGCATTTTTTGCAGGGGCAATTGATGCTGCTGTAGGCGGTGGTGGTCTGATCCAGATTCCGGTAATTATGGGTAGTCTGCCGCATTTACAGCCGGCTACCGTATTTGGTACCAACAAACTGGCCTCGATTTTTGGTACTGGCTCTGCGGCATTTTCCTATTTGCGTCAGGTAAAACTGCCGTGGTTGCTCTTGGGCGTGATTGCAGCTTGCAGTTTCATCAGCTCGTTTATTGGCGCGGCGAGTGTCACCTTGATTCCGGTCGAAATCCTCAAACCTTTTGTATTGATCATGCTGATTGTCATCGCGATTTATACCGTGATGAAAAAGCAGTTTGGTCAGGTGCATGTTCAGCAAAAGCTCACCAAGAAAATGTTGGCATTGGCAGTTTTGGGCAGTCTGGCCATCGGATTTTATGACGGAATTTTCGGGCCGGGCACGGGCAGTTTCTTTATTTTCTTTTTCATTCGTTATTTAAGTGTCGATTTTTTACATGCTTCAGCTTTATCTAAAATTGCCAATTTCACCACCAATCTGGCAGCGTTAACTTTCTTTATTCCCAGCGGCAATGTGCTATTTATGGTCGGGGCGATGATGGCGGTGGCCAATATCTGTGGTTCCTTGCTGGGTGTCAAATTAGCCTTTAAATATGGCAGTGGCTTTATCCGGATTTTATTCCTGATTCTGGTCAGTTTACTGATTTGCCGGATGGCCTATCAGATGTTCTTTATATAAGAATAGATGTAAACCATTCTCAATATTAAAGTTTTTTATACAATTTGTACTTATAAAACCTCCTGAACCCATGCCATTTTCTTTCTATGATGTAAAAAGGCAGGGCGAAAACAGGAGAAAAATTAGATGACCACCATTTTTGAAGCATTAAGAGAAAGTCATGAAATTCAGCGTGATCTTGCAGAAAAATTACTACAAACTTCAGGGGATACAGCAGAACGTCGTGAGCTGTTCAAACAACTCAAGAATGAATTATTTGCCCATGAAGCGGCTGAAGACCGTTATTTCTATATCCCCCTGATGATGACTGATTCGGGCTTGAATATCACCCGACATGCCTTGGCCGAACATCATGAAATGGACGAGATGATTGAAGAGCTGACTGCAACAGAATTGAGTAATCCGGGCTGGATTGCAATTGCCAAAAAGCTTTCCGAAAAAGTGCATCACCACTTAAAAGAAGAGGAACATGGTTTCTTCCAACAGGCAGGAAAAATTCTCGGTGAAGAGCAAAAGACCGCTTTAGCAGTGCAGTACAAGACTGAATATCAACGTTATAAAGACATGAAAAAAGATATGCTGGTACAAAGCTAAATTTTAACTTCAAATCAAATAAATAAAAAAGATGGCTCTACAGCCATCTTTTTTATCCGGATTCATTTCTTTGAGGTATTTCTTCCAAATAAAGAAAGCACAAGAATGAATGAAAATATTGAGTCAGTTGCCCAGATCCCAATCAGGCTTTATGCACTCCGCTCTGCAGCTCCTTGACGCGCGGCACGTACTGTCACACCGACAGAGGCCAGCATAATACACACCAGAGCGACCGCTTGCAGTACCGTGATTTTCTCACCCAATAACAGAAAACCGGTCAAAGCTGCTAAAGCCGGAGAGAGGCTGGACAGGGTGCCATAGCTCATTTTGTTTAAATGCTGTAAGGCTTTTAAATCGAGGGCATAAGGAATCGCGGTGGCCAGAATTGCAATCACAATGGCCTTGCCCCAATGCTGTGTATCAATCAATGCGGGTGCGTTGTTGTAGAGCCCGATCGGCAGCAGACACAATGCTGAAATACTGATGGCAATGGTCAGTGCATGCATGCCGATATTCTGCTGAACTACACGTTGGCCAAAGAAAATATACAGCGCCCAGCAGAAACCTGCCCCCAAGGCACAAGCTGCGCCCAACAGGTCAAAATTACTGCTATTGGCCTGTCTCCATGGCACCATCAGCGCGATGCCCAAAATGGCCATCAATACCCAGATATAATCACTACGGTGTTTAATCGACAGTAGAGCCAGTCCCAAAGGGCCAATAAACTCCAGACCTACCGCAATGCCCTGCGGTAAACGACCAAGTGACAGATAGAATAAAATATTCATGACCCCTAAAGCCGCGCTATAGCAGAGTAAATCCCGCCATTTTAAAAAAGGCAAACGTGAAATTATTTTCCAAGAGCGGAACATGACGCAGACAATGATTGCAGCAAAACAGAGTCTTAAAATGGTGACAGTAATCGGATCCAGTACACTAAACAGCTGTTTGGCAAAAGATGCACTGATCTGGTACGAAGTCATGGACAAGACCATGAAGAATACGGCAAGAAGTTGGGCGTTTGGCATGAAAGCAGCTTCTACCCAGAGCGGGTGAAAATGAGAAATAGAAAGAAATGAAATTATAGCAAACTGGTTGATTTTTGCTGAGTAGGCCAGAGCAATATTTTGTGAATGCAACTTAAGTTTGGAGATAATCAATTTACATTTTAGCTCAATCAAATATGTGAAGTTTTAAATTCAAAATTAAACTTACCTCAGGTGTGGTTACAAATTAATCAATTTTTAATTTGATCTTATTTTTATATTTATTAAAATATCTTAGATCCCAATTCGGGGCAGCATTAAAATAACAATGAAAATAATAAGGTAGATAATAATGAAATTACGAATACTTTCTTGCGCCATTTTGGGCTGTATGCTTGCAGCATGTGGTAGCTCTGATAATTCGGATAATAATACACCAGTCCCTAGCCAACCGGCTCCGAGCAATCCTGGTAATCCGAACAATCCTGGAACCCCAGGTGATGGAGCATCAGACACAGTGTCGGAATTCTACAACTATCAGTTCAACTTGCCGAATGCTGATGCAGCAGACATGGAGTCGAAAAAACTTCTATTGGCCAGTCATAAAAATAAAATTACTGACGGCATATTATATGCGGATGATAACAGTGTCGTGGATACTGAATATAATATTGAGGAGAACATGGTCTTCCCGACTTATGTCACCGCTAAAGGGGTATTTCCTGCAGATCGGACCCGTACAGCATTCGGCTATAAGCTGGAAAAAGTACTGGAAAATACGACCACTCAATTTAAGAGTCGTCCTGTGACCCTACCGGAGAACAACATCAGTAATCATCGGCATATAGAGTGGTACGACCTGTCAGGAAAAGCATTAACTGAACGTACCAATATTGCTGTGGTGAAAATGTATGAGGATGCTGCAACCAGAGTGTTATTTAATAGTGATAATACGACAGCCGCTGACCGTAAATATTATAATGAGTTTGCAGCCAATTTTATTGATTTGCAGAAGGCGCGCACATTCCCGAATGGATCTAAATGTTTCCGTCTTCAGGCTGAACATCCGGAAGAAGAATATATTGAATTTGATCCGGAAACAAAAACTGACTATCGCACGCTGGCTGATTGGCAGGCACAAACGTCTGTCCAGGAGCTGGCAAAAACTATTCGAGATGGCACCATGGCTGGCTTGAAATATAAAAAGGCAGAATATAAAGATGCTGCTATGCAATATTACAAATATTTTGGTGCGATCGAATATCAAGGAGGAATTTATAACAGTGCGTTCTCGGAACATGGAGAACATATTGATCACAACGATTATGTTGCCCAATCACGAAAAGTGGCTTTAGACAAATTAAAGGAAAATGATGCCAGTCCTTTAATGATCAAATGGACAGAATACACTTATGAGCAGCTTGCTTTTGCATGTGATGGCTATAATGTGACAGCAGCCACTGTATTAAATACGGCGATTAAAGATGCAACACCACGTTAAAATGATTCTAATAAAGGTATCTTAAATAAAGGCGCTATAGCGCCTTTATTTTTATTCAATGTTTTCGTCTTTGACTGGTCACCGTACAGCCAATTGAAGCACTAATAATCGTGGCCAGTGCCAGCCATTGTGTCCACAATAAAGTTTCACCCAAGAAGATAAAACCAGAGAGTGCTGCGATTGCAGGTTCCAGACTCATCAAAGTACCAAAACTCAAGGCGGTTAAATTTCGCAGGGCAATCATTTCCAGAGTAAAAGGCAGGGCGCTGGCCAGCACAGCCAGAGCCATGAAATATAACAGGCTGATGGGTTCAAAGGTATGCGCAGGAATGCCAGCAAAAAGCGCAATTGGCATCAGTACCAGCATCCCGACCAACATGCCCAAGCACACGGTATGGTTGCCGGAAACCCCGGAAGGCTTTTGCCCAGCGACGATGTATAGCGCCCAACAGGCACCCGCACTTAGGGCAAATAGAATCCCGACCGGATCAAGTGGCTGTGCAGCCTGATCAAAGGGAAACAGCAGAATCAGGCCTAAAATCGCCAATCCGACCCAGACAAAATCAAATTTTTGCCGCGCATAAAACAGCGCCACACTTAAAGGGCCAATGAATTCAAAAGCAACCGCAATGCCCAGCGGCAGGCGATCAATCGACAGATAAAACAATAAGTTCATGCCAGCCAGAGCTAAGCCATAGCTCATAATTGCTAACCATTTCACCTGTCTGAAATGAATTTGCCAAATTTTAAAAATCAATGCCAAAATTACAGCACCCAAAAGCAGACGCATGGCTGAAACGGTCAGAATGGGAAACTGACCGAACAGATATTTGGCAAAGGAGCCACTGCTTTGCATACTGATCATCGCGATCAGGAGAATCAGTGGCGCTTGTACAATAGGTGCAATTTTAAAATTCAGCATAACTTAATAGGTTTCGATTTCTCGAAGAGCGGAAGAACAGTAAAGGCTGAAAAATAAAAACCTTAAAAAACAAAAAACCACAGCCAGAAAGCTGTGGTTTTTTCATATTGTTAAATTAGAACAGTACGCGTACGCGGATTGTTCCTTCAACTTCATGTAGGGTATCGAGTGCTTCTTTAGATGCAGTCGCGTCTACGTCCATCACCAGGTAACCGACATCACCTTTGGTCATTAAAGACTGGCCAGAGATGTTAATGCCATGTTCAGCAAACAGGTTGTTGATCTTAGAAAGAACGCCCGGCATGTTTTTATGAATGTGCAGTAAACGGTGTTTACCTTCAGTTAATGGCAGCGCAATTTCCGGGAAGTTCACTGCAGATAAAGTCATACCTTTATCTGAATAGGCAACGAATTTCTCAGCAACTTCCAGACCGATGTTGGCTTGTGCCTCCATGGTCGAACCACCCACGTGCGGAGTCAGGATCACGTTTGGAAGGTTACGCAGTGGAGAAACGAATTCTTCACCATTGGCTTTCGGCTCTTTCGGGAATACGTCTACTGCAGCACCAGCAATGTGACCAGACTTGATCGCATCTGCCAGATCTTCAATCACAACACATGTACCACGTGCTGCGTTCAGGAAGATTGCACCTTCTTTCATTTGCGCAAACTGTTCTTTGCCAAAGAAATTACGGGTAGATGGCAGATCCGGAACATGTAGAGTAACCACATCTGCATTGGCCAGTAATTCGCCCATAGAACCGACTTGACGTGCATTTCCTAAAGGTAGTTTTGTCACTGCATCATAATAGGTCACTTTCATGCCCAGGCTTTCAGCCAGTACAGAAAGTTGTGAACCGATTGAACCGTAACCAACGATACCTAAAGTTTTACCACGTGTTTCGAATGAACCGACAGCCGATTTGTTCCAGCCACCTGCATGTGTATCTGTTGATTTTTCAGGTACACGGCGCAGAAGCAGAATCGTTTCTGCCAAGACCAGTTCAGCGACTGAACGGGTATTTGAATACGGTGCATTAAATACCGGAATACCGCGACGCATTGCAGCATCGAGGTTGACCTGGTTGGTACCGATACAGAAACAACCCACAGCAATCAGTTTGTTCGCAGCTTCAAATACTTCTTCAGTCAGTTGAGTACGGGAACGAATACCGACGAAGTGTGCATCTTTAATCGCTTCTTTCAGTGCTTCGCCTTCGAGCGCTGTTTTACGATAATCGATGTTGGTATATCCAGCTGCATTCAATGTGTCGATTGCGTTCTGATGAACGCCTTCTAACAGTAGAAAACGGATTTTATCTTTAGGTAGAGATAGATGTTGGCTCATTACGGCTCCGCTACAAAGGCCAAATTTAGTCGCGGTATAATAGCACAGGAAAAGGGCGGTTATACATTTCCTTGATGACGGCAATATCAGCTATTTTTGCAAGTGATAGTAGTGAAAATGATAAATCTGGTTGATTTAAATATTCATTTTCAAAGGTATATTATCAAAATTGTCATTTTTTAAAGGAATCCCCTAAAAATAGCTTATAATATTGCGCCATGCTGTTTAAGCTGCCATTTTTGGTGCTTTAATCATCATGTTTCGCCTGATTTGTATACAGGCTTTTATGCCTAAAAAATATGCAAATAAACCAGCGAAGTCTCTCTTGTTTAAATCATGCTAGGTCTGCAAACGATGAATGCTCCAGTCGCTTTAACCCCTGAGTTATTGACCCAATTGACGGCAATTTTGGGTGAAAACCGTATTAAAACCGATACGGACAGCCTCCAGAATTGGGGTCGTGATCATACGAAACACTTTGATCCAAACCCATCGGTCATCGTTTTTCCTTCGACGACTGAACAGGTTCAAGACATCGTAAAATTGGCAAACCAGTTTAATGTTGCAATCACCCCATCAGGCGGTCGTACGGGTCTGTCTGCAGGTGCAGTTGCAGCCAATGGCGAGATCGTGGTGAGCATGGACAAGATGAACCAGATTCTGGAATTCTTCCCGGCAGACCGGATGGTTCGCGTGCAGGCAGGCGTGGTAACTGAACAGTTGCAAAACTATGCTTCCGATCAGGGCATGTATTATCCAGTCGACTTTGCTTCTGCGGGCTCAAGCCAGATTGGCGGGAACATCGGCACCAATGCCGGTGGTATTAAAGTTATTAAATACGGCATGACCCGTAATTGGGTACTTGGCCTGACCGTGGTGACAGGTAAAGGTGATGTACTACGCCTGAACAAGGGCATGATCAAGAATGCAACCGGTTATGCGCTGCAACACTTATTTATTGGTGGTGAAGGTACACTGGGGCTAGTCACTGAAGCTGAAATCAAGTTGGAACGTCAACCGCAAGACCTGCAAGTGATGGTGCTGGGTGTCACTGATTTTGATGCAGTCATGCCCGTGCTTCATGCATTCCAGGCGAAAATTGATTTAACCGCATTTGAGTTCTTTGGTGAACTGGCAATGCAAAAAGTATTGGCCAATGGTCATGTACAACGTCCATTTGAAACTGAATGTCCATTCTATGTTTTGCTTGAGTTTGAAGCGCCGTTTGAGCCGATTATGGACAAGGCGATGGAAATTTTTGAGCATTGTATGGAACAAGGTTGGGTACTGGACGGTGTTCTGAGCCAAAGTCTGGACCAAGTCGAAAGCTTATGGCGTTTACGCGAAGACATCTCTGAGTCAATAGCACCGTTTATTCCATACAAAAATGATATTTCAGTATTGATCACGCACGTTCCTGCATTTATTAAAGAAATTGATGCAATTGTTGCAGAGAACTATCCAGACTTTGAAATTTGCTGGTTCGGTCATATCGGTGACGGTAACTTGCATTTGAACATCTTGAAACCAGCGGATTTAAGCAAGGATGAATTCTTCGCTAAATGTCAGGTAGTAAACAAGTATGTCTTTGACACCGTGAAAAAATATGATGGTTCAATTTCAGCCGAACATGGCGTAGGGATGACCAAGAAGCCATACCTTGAATATTCACGTTCTGCGGAAGAAATCGAATATATGAAAGCCCTGAAACAAGTGTTCGATCCAAATGGTATTATGAACCCGGGTAAATTATTTGATCTTTAATCTGATCGGATTTTAAAAGTTTACAAAAGCGCATCGCAAGTTGCGCTTTTTTTATCAAATGAAGCGTAAAACTCTGTCCTTCAGAGCAGAGATATAAGCGACACGACATAAAATGTCGTTTTAAGAATTGCCCAACATAGGGTATAGAGAAAAAATTGTTAATATAACCACATGAAAACACTTAAATTACGTATAAAAGACAAACATTGCAAGGTGCTAGATCAATTAGCATCTGAGGTGAACTTTGTCTGGAATTATGTCAATGATTTAGGGTTTAAGCATCTAAAAAGAAAAGGTGAATTTCTATCAGCCTATGATGTTGCCAAATACACCAAAGGCGCATCGAAAGAATGCAATCTACATAGCCAAACCATTCAGGCTGTTACAGAAGAATTAATCACTCGAAGAAAACAGTTCAAGAAAGCAAAGCTGAAATGGCGTGTGAGCAATAAGAAATCAGCGAGAAGATCACTTGGCTGGATTCCTTTCAAGAAAGTAGCAATCAAATACGCTGATGGATATGTTCAGTACGGCAAGCATCAATTCAAGTTATGAGATAGTTACGGATTAAGTAAATACAGCGTGAGAACAGGCTCATTCGTTGAGGATAGTCGTGGACGGTGGTATGTATGCCTTGTAGTGGATTCATCTAAGCAAAATAAACCTACTGCAACTAAAGCGATTGGTATTGATCTCGGTTTAAAAGACGTTGCCACCTGTTCTGATGGTACTGTAATTTCAAATCCTAAGTTCTATCGGAAATATGAACAGAAATTAAGTATTGCTCAACGAGCCAAGAATAAAAAACGTGTACGTGCATTACACGCTAAAATTGCTAATTGTCGTAAAGATCATTTGCATAAGGCAAGCACCATGCTTGTGAGAGAAAATGCACTGATTGTTATTGGCGATCTGAGTGCGGGTAAACTTGTAAAAACTAAAATGGCAAAATCTGTTTTAGATACAGGTTTTTCAGCATTCAAAACAATGCTCAAGTATAAATGCGAGAACGCAGGGGCAATGCTTGAAGAAGTAAGTGAGAGATTCACAACCTGAGAAACATTGTTTCGCAAGGTTCGTGCTGTGGTGAGATCACTTCTAGCAGTCCGAAAGGTAGAGCAGATTTGCGAATAGGAGTATGGGAGTGTGAATGCGGAAGTTCCAATAACAGGGACGAAAATGCAGCGAAGAACATACTTGCGCTTGGGCATAAGCGTCTAGCAGTAGGAATCACCTCCGTTTCAGGGAGGTGAGGATGTCAATGCTGTGTAAATGGGGTTACATAGTCTAAATAGCGTTAAGCTGAAAAGCGCGGCATGATAAATTTGTATAATAAGGATAATCTGGGTTAAACGATATGTTACGGTTATTAGCGGTTACAGCTTTAGGTCTGGGTATGATGATGTCGGGTTGTACCACTACCCAGCAGGTGATTGCAAAAGTGCAGTCTTCTTCGGATACACCTTTGGATCAGGTACTTAAAATGAGGCCTGATTTACGTAATGAACTGGCAACAGTCGAGATTCGTCAGTTTTTTAATAATGTGGAGTCACCCACCGTTGGGCAGGTGAAAGTGACTGAAACAGGTTTGTTGGATGATTCGGTCAAATCAGTTCAGACCATTTATCATTTCAAAAAAGAACAGAAAAGCTGGAAAATGCAGAATGCTGAAAAGTTATATCAGTGTGCACGTGGTTCAAATACCAGAAACTTCCAGAAAGCAGCCTGCCCATAATAGTGTTTGATCTTTAGTCAGAATTTGGTTAAAAGCGTATCTTAGTGATGCGCTTTTTGCTTTTGGGAAGAGGGGGGAGTTGATGGACTCAAATATATTAGCCGCTACAATTGGCGTGATTGGAGGATTTTTAGCTTCACTCTTATTATTCTATCTAAATAGGTTTTATACCAATTACGATAAAAGAAAATCAGAAAAAATCCTACGAGAAAAATTATTGTATCGTGAGAAAGATAGTGAATTAGAGGCAGATCAAAATTTTATTTTTTCTTTACCTGACTTGAAAAGAGGTGTATTTAAACTGTCATATCAATTGGGATAGCGAAATTGCTCTTAATATGATGAAAGGTAATGAAGACTTAATCTGGTTTTTAAGATTCTGTTGGCTGAGCTTAGTAAAATTTTTTCCTCAAGACCATTTTTCAACAGAAGGACATGTTAATTATATTGATAAATTTATCATGGATAGGGCTAACTATCATTACTCTAGATTAGACTGTAGTGACCCATTAAAAAGTGGAAGTATTTCAAAAATAAAGTTAGGATCTTCGATAGCAAAAGATATTGATCAACTAATTATAGACTTAGTAGAACAAATTCTTCATTTTGAAAATCCTAGAAAAGAAAAATGGTTTCAAGAGTGGAACTCAGTAGAGTCTATTTGATTTTTATAAATTATTAGAATATAGATGAATAATGTATCCTCCATTGATTTGTTTTGAGTAGGTCATTAAAAAAGAGAACGGACTTAAAAACAGGACTCTGCTAAAATTTCCTCTTTCTATTTTAGACAAAGTTTAGCCTGCTTAAACGAGCAGGGTGACAATAAAAACTCCCATGCAAAACATCCAAACCCAAAAACTGACCCGTGCCACACTCATGTTCCCGCTGGCACTGGTTCTGTTTGAATTTTCCGTCTATATCTGTAATGACCTGATCCAACCAGCCATGCTATCGATTACCCGTGATTTTGGGGTAAGCAGTTCATGGGCGCCATCCTCCATGTCCTTTTTCCTGTTGGGTGGGGCATTTGTTGCAGCGATTTTGGGGCCATTGTCCGATCGTCTTGGACGTAAAACCGTACTCTTGGGCGGCGTGGCATTTTTCACAATTAGCTGTTTGGCCATTTTATTGACACCCAATATCGAAAGCTTTTTATTCCTGCGCTTTTTACAAGGCTTTGGACTGTCCTTTATTACCGCCGTAGGTTATGCCGCCATTCAGGAAAGCTTTGAAGAACGCGATGCCATTAAAGTCATGGCACTGATGGCCAATGTTTCTTTACTGGCGCCATTGCTCGGGCCGGTGCTGGGTGCCTTTATGATTGATCATATCTCCTGGCATTGGGGCTTTATCGGCATTGCATTTCTGTCATTTTTAAGCTGGTTTGGCCTGAAAGCCAAAATGCCAAACCTGAAAGTCAGTGTTCCGAAGCAGCCGTTTAGCTATATTCTGGATGACTTTAAACAGGTTTTAAAAAATAAACGCTTTGTGATTATGACCGCGGCACTACCTTTGGTCAGCCTGCCGTTGATGTTATGGATTGCCTTGTCACCCGTGATTCTGGTCGAGCAGTTTGGATTCAGCAGCGTGCAATATGGTCTGGCGCAGTTTCCGGTTTTGGGCGGCTTGATTATCGGTAATCTGGTTTTGCTAAAAATCATCGACAAAATGCCGCTGGGGAAAACTGTACTCTTGGGTGTGCCATTGATGCTGTTTGGTACAGGCTTATTAATACTCGGTCTGTTTATTCCAGATTATTTTGTGCATTGCCTGATTATCGGCACCACCTGTATCAGCCTTGGTGAAGGCGTAAGTTTCTCGGTGCTGTACCGTTTTGCACTGATGTCTTCTGAAGTGTCCAAAGGTACGGTGGCTGCTACGGTTTCGATTATCCTGATGCTGAGCTTTTTCGTGGTGATTGAGGCAGTTCGAATGGCTTATGAAGCCTATGATATTTGGGCCTATTGCATCGCCTCTTTCATTTTGATTGCATTGTGGTTTACTTTGCCGCGTCTGAGCTTAAAGCAGATTATTTCTGAGCGGAAGGTGAGAGGGGAGTTTTAAAGCTCCTCCTTTTATAAAGGAAGGCTATACCCTCTCTCTAACTCTCTCCCAGAGGGGGAGAGGATTTTAATATCTATTGAAGCTCAGCGACGGGCTGCTCTAGTTTCTTTAATTTCAGATCAAACAAAAATGGCCCAAATGGCAAAATTGAAGCGATCAGGCCCATCAAAAACATGCTGAGCGACCATTTTTGCTTTTCACAGACCGCAAATAACACCACTAAAAACAGCACAAATAGTACGCCATGCCCCATACCAACATATTTCACTAAGATCGGATTATCCATCATGTATTTCACGGGCATCGCGATAAATAAAAGTAGCAGAAATGAAATCCCTTCAAACAAACCGACCAGACGTAAAGTTTTGATGTTCATAAGACATACTGATTTAATTAAATTAACCCTGAGTGTACCCAATATAAATTGAAGATTAAATCTTAAAAATAAAAATATATTCAATATTTATAATGAGTTATAACCGAGTAAAGCAGTTGGTTATTTAGTTTCACGATACTATTATTGATGGCATAACTGCAAAAAAACTTTAAGTTTTCCGACAATAAACTGATCTATTTCAAGAGCAAAAAAGTTATTTAGATGCCAACTCTAAAGAAAATTTCATGAAAAAAGACGAGCAGATAGCCCGTCTTTTTCTTTTTATATCTACACTAATCTGTTTAGATCACACCACATGCAATGCGGTCACCACCACCACCTAATGGTAAGGGGTTGTCAGAATAGTTGTCGCCGCCGGCATGAACCATAATGGCACGACCCTGAAGATCCGCCAGTTTCAAACGTGGTGCAAGCAGGGTGACACGGGCAGTACCGTCAGTATTGACTTTTAATGCAGGCAAATCACCGAGGTGACCGGTCACCGGCGTACCATGATTGGGTGACTGGTTCGGATTGTAATGACTACCGGCAGCCAGTGCTGCACCCATCTTGCCATCTTTCATGGCGGGTGCACATGAACCATTTTCGTGAATATGGAAACCTCGCTCACCGGCAGGGAGCTGTTTCAGGTTGGTACGTATCACCAGACCGGCTGGACTGTCACTGAGTAATACGGTGCCAATCTCTTGACCTATCCCCTCAGCGGTTACTGCATTTACAGTCACGGCTCTGACCAGTTCATTCGATGGAGAAGTCGAGGCGCAACCTGTGAAAAGTGCAGCACTGAGCGCACAAAGTGTCGTAATTTTAAACAATGAAGACATGGTATTGGCATCCTGATCTTTATTCTGTTTTGTAAATCTATTGAAACAGAGCAAGATCAGAAGCTCTATATAGAATCAGTACTTAAATGTTTTGTTTTGTTTAAGTCGACTCAATTTGTGCTTTAAGGTGCTTTGGGCGGTGTGTCTTCGGTCTGCGGATCGATGTCATGTGCCATGGTGGCTTTAGGCATCATTAAGGGTTCATTCAAATTACTTTCATGTAACCATTCACGCCAAATTGCCAGCAAGACTGCAAGAATCACTGGACCAATGAAGACGCCGACCAGACCAAAACTGGCAATACCGCCCAGAACACCAAACATAATCAACAGGAATGGAATTTGTGTTGCGCCAGAAATCACCAGTGGACGAATTACGTTGTCGGCCGTACTGACAATACAGACGCCCCAAGCCATCACCCCAATCGCCTCAATCGTCTGTCCCTGTGAAAAGAGCCACAGTGATACTGCACTATAAGCCACTGGTGGGCCGAAAGGAATCAGGGCGAAAATAAAGGTCACAATGGTCAAGACCATCGGATTCGGTACACCCGCGACAAAATAACTCAGACCTGCCAATAAAGACTGGGCAATTGCAGTCAAACCAACGCCATAGACCACCGCACGTGTAGTGGCAGAAATGGTAGAAAAATAATGATGTACACGTGGCCCGACTACCATCTCAAAAGCTTTACGCACCTGATTTAAAATGGTCTGACCATCACGGTAGAAAAAGAACAGCGAAAGTATCGCAAAACACAATTTAAAGATATTTTTACTGACTTCATTCAATACCACTTTGCCGTAATTCAGATGACCTTGAATCCAGCTCGAGATCGATAGCGCGATACTGTTTGGATCGGTATTGATTTCATTTAAAGTTCGGCTAATTTCCTTGCCGACAATCGGAAGGCCACGAATAAAATCCGGTACATCCAGATGACCGGAAAAGACCTGTCGCTGCAATTCAAAATACAGATTACGACCTTCATGCTGCAACATAAAAATGGCGAAGATAAATGGCAGACCAAACACCAGAATCACGGCCAGAATCATCACGGTTGCACTCAGCGTTGGCCGATTGCCGCACATGCGTAACACCGACTGATACAAGGGCCAAGTCATATAGGCGATAATCGCTGCCCAAACTACAGGGATGATGAAATATTTGAGTATATGAAAACTCAAAAAAATCAGGATAAAGAACAATCCAAATAATAAGACTTTTTGTAATGTAGGCGCGTACTGTTGCACTGAATTTAATGGCTCATTTTTTAGGTCGTGTTCAGGCATATTAACTGAAAAAAAAGCGATCGAAAATGACGGCTTGGTAAGTAGCGTGATTATTTTCCCAAAGCAGTGTTAGGATTCAGCGGACTGGCTTAAAACCACTGACTGGGATCATCGATAATGGCATTCAGCACCGGTTGCCATTGATCCTGTAATTCCCGATAGATTTTTTGAGGTTTATCAAAGACTGACAGACCTTCCATAGCCAGACGGCTATAAGGTGCACGTTCTGAAATCCAGGCCACCGGCTGCTGGTCGATCTTGTCAAAAAACTGCTGTATGTCCTGATTACTGGCTGCATTCGGTTTGGTACGGTTGGCCAACAGTAAAATTTCAACCTTGCCTTTACGAATCCGCTTAATGTCCTGCAAATGCTTGAGAAAACGGCGGGTCGAATCAATATCAAAAAATGAAGGCTGGATCGGAATAATAATCGCATGCGCTTCACTGATCAGCTGCTCGGCATGATCTTCAGTCAACGCTCCCGGTGCATCAATGATCAGATACTCAATCTGCTTCGGTGCATCACCAATGGATTTGTGATTGCGCCAGTCCAGACTTTGAATCGGCATGGCCTGTTCCGGACGTTGCTTGAGCCATTGCAATGCCGATTTCTGGTTATCGGCATCGGCCAGCGCCACCTTATAACCTTTTTGTGCGAGTGCTGAGGCTAGACTAATCGCTGTCATGGTTTTGCCACAACCGCCTTTCTGATTCGCAACTAAAATTGTTTTCATGACTCAAGGTGATTTTATTCTGTTCCTGCCTAGCATATCATTCTTTTCAAGCGTACCAATGGCTGATGTTTTCAACTTCAGTCGAATGTTGTGCTGAAAAAATAAAGTAAATTAGGAAGATTGAATGTCCATATGGATGGCCATGCTGATTGGCACATGTATCGGGGTGGTGCTGACCACCATTATTTTAAGTCAGACACGCAATGGACGCATCAAGGCTGAATATGAGCAGTATATTGCCGAGCTGGAACTAGAACATCAGCAGGCATTGATCGCAGCACAAAAACGCAGTGTCAATACCAGCCGTGCAGTCCTGAAAGGCAAAATGGCGGAACAGCTCGCACCGATCATGCCGGAATTTCAATATCTGCCCAGTGATGCCAAGTTTCTGGGCGATCCTGTCGATTATGTGGTCTTTGATGGCTATACCGATTTCAGAGACGGCGAAGGCGAAGCAGAGGATATTGAAGTGGTATTGATTGATATCAAAAGTGGCGGAGCGCGTCTGACTAAAGGCCAGCAAGCGATTGCCCGTGCAGTTCAGGAAGGGCGGGTGCGTTTTGAAACCATCCGGATTGATTTCGATGATTGAGCACGACCAAGGAAAGAATAAGAAATTATGCAGAAATTACTGATCACTGCGCTGCTGTTTATGCTTGGACTGTGGGTCTGGAATGAGTTTTTTCGTGCGATCCCACATCTGGAAGAACGAGGTGTCTTGAAAAACTTTTCGGTAGAGCCGATTCAACCCATTTCAGCTACATTTACTGTGCATGATAAACGTTTCGTTAAACCGAATCGTCGTGTCTTGCATCAGGCCAGCCCTATGGTTGGACATTTTAATGATCTGGCCTATGTCAGCAATATTGATGTGCTGTTGCTCAGTCAGTCACTGCCAGTCATGCAGGCAACATTAGCATTTGATAAAGCAAAACGCTGTTATCAAATCGAGGAACAAATCAGCCAGGCTGAAGCTGAATTTCTCAGCACGCATGTCCAGCATTTTAGTCTGATCGCTGCCAACGAGAAAATTGCCAATCAGATTCGCAGGCTAAAATCAGGGCAGAAGATTACACTCAGCGGTGATCTGGTCACAGTACATTCAGGAAGCACGGGACAGGAATTTCAGGTGGGTACAGGCTCGGAATATCATGCCCATTGTCAGTTGCTGCGTGTGACTCAGTTGCAGCAACATTAACGGCAAAACGAAAATAAATTAGCCTTGCGGTTTACGCAGTCGAGCCAGCAGCATACGCTGGCCAATCTTCGGAATCCCTGCGGCATTGATATAATTCAATTCTTCAATTTCAAAACCAGTTTCCAGTAAGGCAGTTTCAATATCCCGGTTTAAATGACAGCCATCTGCGACTTTCTTCTGAATCGGGGTGAGTAAATGCTGCAGGCGCTGGATATTTAAATTTTGTCGATTCAGCACATGTTCGACCACATGCAAGTAACCGCCCGGTTGTAGCACCCGATAAATCTCACGCAAACTTTGGCCGAGGTCAGCAATACTACACAGTGTCCAGGTCGAGATCACATGTTCTAGACTATGTTCTGCAAAAGGCAATGCTTCTGCGCTGGCCTGAATATATTCAACCTGAAAAGCAGCCTGCTGGATGCGCGGTTCTGCCAGCTTGAAAATGGCCGGATTGGGTTCTACGGCATAGACCAGATCTACTTCTTGATAGAAAGGCAGATTCAGCCCTGTACCAAAACCAATTTCCAGTACTTCACCAGAAATGTTCAAAAGCAATTCACGGCGTAAATCCATCAAGGACGGCGTTTGCATCACCTGATTTAAAAGGTGCGGAAAGATGTGTTGTTGATAAAGTTGATACAGCATTTGGGTTGTTTTAATTTAATCTGAATGTATTTTAGCTTAACTGAAAAATACAATATTCGGGAATGCCCAAGCTGACTAAATACACCCAGTTTGTTACCAAGTTCAACTGTTTATTCATTAAAAAATACGTAAGATCAAGGAAGATATCCTTAAAACGTTTGATCAACTCGATTAGGATTAGATTAAAAATGATGTTCAAACACTTTAAACATTATGCATTGTTGGCCGGTTTGTTGCTGCCTATTTCCAGCTATAGCTCGGTCGATCACAATATTGCCAAAGGTTTGCCACCTGTGGTCAAAGGACAGTCAATTTCTGTCTTGCAGCCTTTTAAAGGCGATTTCCGTATTTTGGGTTCCAAAGTCTATAGCGCTGATCCACAGGCCAAATTCTCTCCGATTGATTATGCGGTAAGTTGGGGCCTGTTTGCTGAACCTGAAATTGCCCGACATATTAGTGTCAATCAATATGACCGTTATCTGAACTGGAAAATGGATCGGGTGCCCGTGCCGGTAGAACAAGCCAAGCAGATGGTGTCCAATATGCATATCATTCCGGCCAATCCTGAAATTGCCAAGGCCATTAAAAAGGTGAAACGTGGTGATCTGGTGCGTATGCAGGGTGAGCTGGTTGAAGTGCGTGATAAAGATCTGGTCTGGACATCGTCTTTAACTCCGACCGATACCGGTGATGGCGCCTGTGAGGTATTCCGTGTCAGTTCAATTCAGTGGATTGAACAGGTTGGGAAAAGCTAAATTAAAATTTGCTATTTAGATGTCTATATAAAACCGCTTTTATGAGCGGTTTTATATATTGATAAACTGCTTATTTAGCAGTTAAAACCTGACCTCCAAATGCAATGCCATCCCAGCCATTTTGCATAAACTGGCGGATATTCTGATGATCGCTGGCTTGAGGCGTCGCTTGTACAGCTGCATAGTGCTCGGCAAACAGGCTTAAGGTTTGGGTCTGATCCAGCCCATTGAGTCGTGCAAAGGCAAAAACTTTGGCGCTGCCTTGGTTTTCAGTGGTCGCATTGCTCTGCTGGCCATTTTTAAATGCAGTCGGGGTATGGGTATAACGTGCTTCGATATAGGCAATCACATCTGCAAATTTTGCCTCACCTGCGGCCAATTGTGCCAATAAATCTTGTGCCATGCTGTTTTCCCTTTGCAATCAATAAAAAATCGATACGATGAATATAGCAATTTTCTTGCGAAGTTCCATGGTATTTAATAAGTTTTCAGTTCAAGATAATCATGAAAATGATTCATAATTAATTTGAAATTTCGGATCAAATCAACTGGATCAATAAATAGAATAGGAACGTATATGGGCTGGCTTTGGGTGGCAATCGGTGGGGCAGTGGGTGCCAGTTTACGGTATGCAGCAGGGCTCTGGTTGCTAAAACCACAGATGCAATTTCCTTGGCCGACTTGGTGGGTCAATATTCTGGGCTGCTTATGTGCAGGGATCTTTTTTGCCTGTAGCCAAAAATATCCAATGCTGCAACAGGAAGCACGTCTGTTTTTAATGGTGGGGATACTGGGCGGATTTACCACATTTTCCAGTTTTGGTCTGGAAAGCTTTCAGCTCTTGAAACATGGCGCTGTAGGTTTAGCTCTATTGTATGCGCTGTCGAGTGTAATTGTTGGAATTATCGTTCTGGCGCTGGGTTTTTACTTGACTTCACTGGCTTTGAGTCAAAACTGAAACAGACATAAAAAAGTCAGGAAACTGGAGGTTATTTCCTGACATAAACCACGATTTGAAGATCAAGATAATCGACGGTTTTTAGTTTTAGCCACGTTTAAAGCGGCCAAAACGTTTATTAAAGCTTGCCACGCGACCTTCATTGCTGGTTTGACGCTGCTCGCCAGTATAGAAGGGATGAGAAGCACTTGAAATATCAAGCGTGACATAAGGATATGTTTTACCTTCATATTCTTTAGTCTGGCTAGAGTTCATGGTGCTGCCAATCACAAAATAAGTATCGGCATTGGTGTCATGAAATAACACTTCACGATACGCTGGATGAATATCTGGACGCATATATAATTCCCTCATGATTCTCAATGAAATGTTATAATATAACATCTGATATTTCAAGTTATCTAGAGTTACAGCGTGTAAGCCTTTGGGGTCAAAATTAACCTCGACTCGGCACCAGTTCTTCAAATACATCACTCAGATCATCATGAACTTTTAAATGAATCAGGTTCCAGTATTGTCCTGAAATCGTCCGGTTCACCATGAGCGTATCTGGAGATGGCTTAAACACATCCCAATATTTTAGAGAAGGTTTGAGCAACTCCATGCCATCATGATGGGCCGAGTTTTCAGCAAAATCATAATGGGTGACCAGTGGACGCATCAGAACTTCCAGCCATTGTTCATACAATTCAGTCGGGAATTTTCCGGTTTCAGTCAAGGAATGCAGCGCATCTAACTGTTGCTCAATCACGGGAATATTCTTCTCGCGTGCGGCATGAATAAGTTCCCGGAAATGCCCAATCACTTCAGTTGAAAGAGTCTTAACGCCACCATAATCATAAACAATCACAGAGCCATCTTCACGAAAGGCAAAGTTGCCCGGATGCGGGTCACAGTGAAAGCGTTTCAGATAAAAAATTTCCTGACCAATCGCACGCAGCAGACGGCGCCCTAAGGCATTGCGGGTTTCCTGTGGCCAGGTGCTGGCGGTTTCAATACTTTCTCCCATTTCCTGACTCAAGGTTAGAATATGCCGTGAAGAATATTCATGAAAAACCTGTGGAATCACAATTTTATGATCCAGTGACTCATGGAAAGCGCGGGCAACTTCCAGGTTCTGAGCTTCAATTTCATAGTTGAGCTCATTGTCCAGACTATGCTGAATTTCTTTAAATAACTGATCCTGAAGTTTACGGTCAATCTTTAAAACGCCCATCATGCGGAGCGCCAGACGTACCTGTTTCAGGTCACTTTCACAGGCTTCATCGACCCCCGGATACTGCACCTTGACCACCACTTGCTGGCCATTGGGTAAAGTGGCTTTATGTACCTGACCAATCGATGCAGCGGCAAAAGGCTGTTCATCAAACTGTTGGAATAATTGCTGTAAAGGTTTGCCGAGTTCCTTTTCAATTTGCGCCTGAATGTCCTTAAATGGCATGGGCGGTGCCTGACGTTGCAATTTGGCAATGGCTTTGGCAACTTCGGGTGGAAAAATATCTTTATATTGCGAGGCGATCTGACCAACTTTCATGACCGCGCCTTTCATTTCTCCCAAGGTATCCGCGATTTGTATACCAATATCCTGAAATAATTTGCTGCGCGCAGTATTTTTCTGCTCTTCGTCGGCAGTTAAATTTTTAATTGAATTGGATAGGGTTTTACCTGCAATACTTGCGGTCATTCCGGCAAGTTTCATAAAGCGACGACCGGGTGTGCTAGCCGTTTTTGCCATGCGAGATTCCTTGAAACCAACAATTATTTGATGTATTTGATCATAGGTGACAAAGATTCAATTGCCTAGATTTAATTGTAGAGGTTGTGTTGTGATTTTCTTTAACTTCTCCATCTTTAGTGCATGATCTTTGATTTATCAGAAGATTTTTCTTCATCTCCTGTACTTAAACCAAAACAAGATTCCTGAATACATCATTGTTTTAGGTCAGGCTGCATAATCATACTAAAGGTTGTTTTAGTCCCAAAAGTATAAATAAAACAACTCGCAGTAATGAAGAAAATTCAATGAAAGTCTATCGATATTTTACTGCTCAAGATGATGTGTATTTTTGTGTGCGTATCACTTAAACCTTAAATACAGGACCTAAGTTAGATGATTCACCCACCATGCGCTTTAATGGCACGGAGGTGGTTGTAGAGCCGCTGCTGATCAAAGATGTGATAGACGAATCAGAGATTTCCAAAGCATTAAAAAATGCGCTGGATCCTGAATCGCAGCGCATTTTCCAGCTTGAATTAATCGGCTGAACGCATTGAGTGGTCGAGACTTAAACGTTTATTGTTGCCATATAAACGAGCTAATAAAAGTACACAGGCCACACTCAGACCCACAATCAGGCCAACCCAGACACCGGCTGCGCCCATGTCGGTAAAGCGGGACAGATACACCCCGACCGGGAAGGCAATCACCCAGTAAGCCAGCATGGTGATCCACATAGGGCCTTTGGTGTCCTGCATCCCACGCAGACAACCTGCTGCACTGATCTGCCAGCCATCCATCAGTTGATAAGCAATCGCAAACAGAATCAGATAGACCGCGATTTGGGTCACGATCATATCCGAGGTGTAGAGCGCCACGATTTCATTACGGAACGCCCAAAGCAAAATCATGGTCAGGATTGCCAGAATAGTAGCAGTGATCAGGCCGAGATATTGCACTTTACGCATCGCCTGCCAGTTCTGCTCGCCATAATAGGTGCCGACCCGAATGGTCAGGGCAATCGCCAGTGACATTGGAATCATAAACAGCTGTGAGGTCACTGAAATGGCAATCTGATGCGCAGCAACAATGGTTTCTCCCAAAGGGCTGAGCACGATCGCCGCAGTACTAAAAATACTGACCTCAAAGAAAATCGCCAGTCCGATCGGCAGACCAAGCTGCAAGATGCGTTTCATCCATTCCGGGTTGATTTTTTCCCAATGAGTAAACGGCTGGGTGCGTTGATAGGCTTTATTCTTAAAAATATACAGTGCCAGAGTAATGACCATTAACCACTGTAAAATTGCCGTAGCAAAACCACAGCCGGCACTACCCAAGGCTGGAACAGGGCCAATTCCATACATAAATACATAGTTCAGTGGAACCAGCAACACCAGTGCCAATAGGCTGATGACGGTCACCGGACGTGGATTACCAATCGCTTCTGAATAGCCACGCAAGGCGGCATACATAGTCACTGCCGGCATACCAAAACCAATTGCATGCAGGAATAAACCAGCTTTAGGCTGCAAGCTTTCCGGTACACCTAAGATTGGTAAAGTCGCTGGCAACAGCTGCAAAATCAGGCCAGCAATAATCCCCAGAATCAGGGCAACCCAAAGTGACTGACGGGCAATGGTGGCAATTTTTTCAGGGGTACGTGCGCCATTCGCTTCAGCCACCAAGGGTGTCGTGGCAATCATGATACCGCTAAACAGCAGCATCACCGGAATCCATAGACCCACCCCGACTGCAATTGCTGCAAGATCGGTCGCAGACAGATGACCTGCCATAATGGTATCAATCAGGCCCAAACCTGCTTGGGAAAATTGGGTTACCAGAATAGGTAACATCAGATGAAACAGTTTTTTTAATTCAAAACCAAAGGTCGTAACCGGTGTAACATTCGACACAAAAATTACTCATCGTGATCATGTGCTTAAATAGAGGGGTTTAGCGTTGTAAAGTGAGAAGCACACCAATAAAAATTACTCCGCCGCCTAAAAGACGTTGCCAGTTAATCGGCATTTTTTCGTTGCCCAATAAACCCAGATGATCGACCAGCATCGACATGGCCATCTGACCAAAAATAATCAGGCCGCTAAGCACCAGAAAGCCAAGTTTGGGGGCTGCATAAATGCTCATACTAATCGCGTAGACACCCACGATGCCCCCAAGCCATAAATACCAGGGAACATTCATTAATTCCTGTACACCGGGTTTGGGATTGGACTGAAAAAGTACAATCACAGCGAGCACTATTGTACCAATCAAAAAGGAAAAAAATGCAGCTTGCATAGGAGAATATAAATATTCTTTCAGTTGCGTGTTAATTGCGGTTTGAAGCGTCAGCAAAACACCAATTGCAAAGACTAAAGGAAGTAAAATAATCAGTTGAGAAGATATTTTCATAATTTTAACTGTCTAATTCTATTTGAGTTTTTAGATATAACCCGGTGATCATTTTAATTTTAGCAGTGTTGCTGCCGAGTCATGTTAAAATTCAGCTATATCTTGTAGTCGTTTTTGAGTAGTTCTTTGGCTGAATTGAATCCTGCTGTTATCCCATTGTCTTTATATATTCATATGCCATGGTGCGTGCGCAAATGTCCGTATTGTGACTTTAATTCGCATGCTGTTCCTGATGGTGAATTATCACTGGAACTAGAACAGGAATATTTACATGCCTTGGTTGAGGATTTTAAAACGCAGTTCGATTTTGCCCAAGGCCGCCAGATTCATAGTGTGTTTATTGGTGGCGGTACGCCGTCGCTGATTTCTGCTCAAGGCTATCAATGGCTATTTGATCAGTTGCAAGCCATTATTCCCTTTGCAGAAGGCTGTGAAATTACGCTGGAAGCAAATCCCGGTACGGTAGAGCATGACCCATTTGCAGGTTATTTGCAGGCCGGCATTAACCGTTTGTCAATTGGGGTACAGAGTTTTAATACTGACCATCTTAAACGCTTGGGTCGGATTCACAGCAATGAAGATGCGATTTCTGCGATTGGATTGGCGCGTGAAGCAGGCTTTCAACGAATTAATGTCGATTTAATGCATGGCTTGCCTGAGCAGACTTTAGATCAGGCCTTGCATGATTTAAAACTTGCGGTAGAAAATGGCGCGACACATATTTCCTGGTATCAGCTGACGATTGAACCGAATACGGTATTTTTCCGTACCCAACCTATTCTACCGGTAGATGATGTACTTGAAGATATTCAGGAGCAGGGCGAAATTTACCTCAAAGCTCAAGGCTTTATCAATTATGAAGTTTCTGCCTGGCGTAAAGAATTACCTTCAGCGCATAACCTGAATTATTGGCAATTCGGCGATTATCTGGCGATTGGTGCGGGTGCACATGGCAAAGTGACTCAACCTGATGGCGTATATCGTTTCCAGAAAACCCGCTTACCTAAGGATTACTTAGCCAAAGTACCTGCTGAACATTTGCAGTTTAAGCGTATTGAAGCTGAAGAGATGCCATTTGAGTTTATGATGAATGCGCTACGCTTAAATCAGGGCGTAGAGGCTAAATTTTATATCGAGCGTACTGGTCAAAGTTTGGATACTTTACAAGATTTATTAAGCTCTTTACGTAAACGAAAATTAATGATCTATGATCAAAACCGGCTTGCATGTACCGAGCAGGGGCATATCTTCTTAAATTCGGTACTGGAAGAATTTCTTTAACTGATTTTTATTTTCTGAACATTTTTCAAAGACCTTCATAAATCTATATGGGGGGTTTTTATTGTGCAGATTTTACCAGATCAGGAATTTTTAGCTTGGCATAGAGCACACCGGTTTTTAAATCAAACAAATAAGCTTTAAAAGCTAGAGTTGAATAAGAGAAATTACAAGCACAAAAAAAGCACTCTAAGAGTGCTTTTTTTCAATATCTTGCTTCTAAATTATAGAGCAACGATATTTACAGCTGTAGGGCCTTTTTGACCTTGAGCTACGCTGAAAGAAACCTTTTGGCCTTCAACTAAAGTTTTGAAACCTGAACCAGTGATTTCGCTGAAATGAGCAAAAACGTCTGGACCTGATTCTTGTTGAATGAAACCGAAACCTTTAGTTTCGTTGAACCATTTTACTGTACCGTTAACTGTATTAGACATAATGTAACCTATTGAATCGTATGAATTTATAGCCAAAATTTCAGATGACTAACTGTAACTTTGAAAAATAAAAAGGATGGAGCTTTTTGATCTGTAATACGAAGGTTTATGACTAAAACTGCGATACTTAAAAGAAACTAACCAAAACAAGAATTTTTCTAGTTGGGATTATCATACCGCTTATTTTGAGATATACAAGCGTTTTATTTATCTAATTTATTAGGCTATTGAAAAATATAAAATTAAACCTGTATATTTTGTATTCAGATCAGTGTTTTTAGGGTTTTAAAAGGGTAGCTCTCAATCAAAAGAGCGCCGAAGCGCTCTTTGTAATTCAATTTACAGCTTAGTAATCAAAACTAAAGTGCTCTGGCGCCAGTGCGGTCATGGTTTTGGATGGATTCACCATCGCTTCAGCATGACCTTGGGTACGAGGCAGAATACGTTCGAAATAGAAATCAGCGGTTTTGATTTTTGCTTTATAGAACTCAGGTACTTCTGCGCCATCGCCAGAAGCCAGTTTGGCTGAGGCAACTGCGGCTTGCTGCGCCCAGAAGTATGCCATCATCACATAGCCCGAGAACATCAGAAAATCGACTGAAGCAGAAGAGACGATGTCGCGGTCTTTACGGGCTGCCAGCATGATTCGAACAGTTAATGCATTCCACTGGGCACATAGCTTGGTGAGATCCCAGGCAAAACGGCGCATATATTTATTACGCGCATGCTGACCACAGAATTTCAGGATTTCAGCGGTGTAATCACGAATCACTTTGCCTTTCGAGGTTAACAGTACTTTACGACCGATCAGATCGAGTGCCTGTACACCTGTCGTTCCTTCGTACAAGGTAGAGATACGTGAATCACGCACGATCTGTTCCATGCCCCATTCTTTGATATAGCCATGACCACCAAAGATTTGCATACCGTGATTCGATGCTTCATAGCCCATTTCAGTCAGGAAGCCTTTTAGAATCGGGGTATAGAAACCTAAGTGATCATCATGCTGTTCAAAGGCAGCGGTATCGCCACGCAATAAAGCATCATTCATGTTGTCGGCAATTTGCGCAGCATGATAAATCATGGCACGGCCACCTTCGGCAATGGCTTTTTGCGTCAACAGCATACGGCGTACATCGGCATGATGAATGATGGCATCCGCCACTTTTTCCGGATCTTTTTTGCCAGACAGGGCGCGCATCGACATACGTTCTTTGGCATACGGCAGAGCACCTTGGAAGGATAACTCCGCATGACAGATGCCTTGAATCGCAGTACCAATACGCGCAGTGTTCATGAAGGTGAACATGGCATGCAAGCCTTTATTCGGTTCACCAATCAAGTAACCCGTGGCCTTGTCGAAATTCAGCACGGCTGTTGCTGAGGCACGAATCCCCATTTTATGTTCAATCGAACCGCAATTGACTGGATTGCGTTCACCGATGCCACCATCGGCAGCAGCAATAAATTTCGGTACGATAAACAGTGAAATGCCTTTAGTACCTTGCGGTGCATCCGGAAGGCGCGCCAGCACGATATGTACGATATTTTCAGTGAGATCGTGCTCGCCTGCGGAAATAAAGATTTTGGTTCCTGAAATGGCATACGTGCCATCTTCTTGCGGCTCGGCTTTGGTTTTAACCTGACCCAAGTCAGTACCACATTGCGGCTCAGTCAGACACATGGTGCCAGCCCAAGTACCCGCAACCAGATGCGGCAGATAGGTATTCTTCTGCTCATCGGTGCCGTACTGGATAATGGTATTGATACAGCCCACGCTTAAACCCGGATACATCTGGAATGACCAGTTTGCAGTTCCCATCATTTCCGATTTGATCAGGTTTAAAGACATTGGCAGGTTTTGACCACCAAACTCTTCAGGATAAGACAGACCTTGCCAGCCACCTTGGACGAACTGATCATAAGCGTCTTTAAAGCCCTTAGGCGTTTTCACTTCGCCATTTTCAAAATGACAGCCTTCAGCATCACCGCTTTCATTCAGAGGTGAAAGTACATTTTCACAGAAATCTGCTGCACCTTCCAAGATCATGTCTACCGTGTCGGTATCGGCATATTCACCATTCGACAAATTCTGGTAGTGCGCAGGGTAATCGAGCACTTCATTCATAAGGAAGCGAATGTCGTGTAAAGGGGCTTTATATGCTGGCATGCGTTTAATCCTGATTAAAATAGTTTTGGATTATCTGTATCGATTCTTTGATTATTCATATTTGAGATAAAAAAACATTGATAAGGCAAGCAAATAAAAATGTCAGAAAAGCGAATCGAGTCTTAGAGCCAACCAATAAAATCGGATGATTTCATCTTCTGGCTGTCAGCGTACAGAAAGGTTGAAAACTTCTTATCTGATTGGACTTTAATGAATTGAACACCAGATTGTCTAGTGCTACTTTTGTATGAATTGTACTCAATTGTTATCAATAAAAAATTCAAGTTAAAAATGTCATTAAATCCAGTAGCTGAATTTTTAGTCTTTAATAATGGAGTTAAGATCAATTCGGATTGTTGTTACAACCCGAATTCTCTGGTCAAAATAACTGGATATTTATAGAAAATCTTTTAAATCTGGTTTGATGCCATTCCAGATAGAAAAAGATTCCAGTGCCTGACCGACCAGCATGCCAAAGCCTTCAGATGTTGGCACAGCACGTGCTTTGGCCTGATCAAGGAAGGAGGAAGGCTTGCCATAGGCCATTTCATAGGCATAGTTAAACTGTAAGGCTTCTGGAAGCAGCAAAGCATCACCGCTGAGACTGGCTGAAGTGGCATTGATCACCAGATCAAACTCACCTGCAAGATGTTCTAGTGAAATAGCCTGTAATTCGAGCTGCGCTACAGCATCCTGCAGATCCGCAACCAGTTGTTCAGCGCGTGCCAAGGTGCGATTGGCAATCACAATTTTTTTTGCGCCTGCCTGGGCGAGAGGATAGATCACGCCACGGGTTGCGCCGCCTGCACCGATAATCAGGATGTTGGTATTTTCCAGCGGCCAGTTGAGTGCACGAATCGCATCGACCAGACCTTGACCATCAGTATTATCGCCATGCAAAATACCATTTTTCATCCACAGGGTATTCACTGCCTTGGCAATTTTGGCTCGCTCACTGAGCACCTGACACTGGGCAAAAGCCTGCTCTTTAAACGGCACGGTGACATTCATCCCGATTCCGCCATGGGCAAAAAACTCCTGAATATTGGCCTCAAAGCCATCCAGTGGAGCCAGACGTTTGCTGTAATTTAGATCAATTCCGGTTTTTGCTGCAAAAGCATGATGCAATTCTGGAGAGCGTGACTGTTCAATCGGATTACCAATCACGGCAAATTGTTTGCTCATTTCACAATGTCCATGTGCTGAAATGAGCATCAATATACGTGAAAAAGCGCAGGGACTAAAGCCTGCGCTGTTTTAAATAAGGGGGCTGGAAGTGCGGTTTAGGAACTGCAGATGTCCATAATATGTTCTGCAAATACCAGCGCCATACTAAGCACAGCTCCGACCACAGTCAGGATACTCACCAGAATAGCCGCGCCATCCAGAAGCAGATTATGACTCAAAACGGCGGTACTCATCGCACTGATGGCGAGAGCCAGAAAAAGCCAAAAGGCAAAAACAGGAAGATTTAATTGAAGATGATGCATTGTTATTCTCACTAGACATCTAATAGATTGTGATCGATGTAGCGATAGGATGCCGCGACCAAATCAGGGATTACTCTGCAGCAGTATAGAGGAATAATGGATTAAAACAGCCCTCTATTTGAGGGCTGTTTGTATCATTTCATTGCAGTTGATTTTAATTCTGTGAGCCAGTCATGGGGTTTCAGATAGTAATCGGTCAAACGCTTTTCCGGCGAGCCTTCATCCCATTCAGGACGATAGGACCAGCCGGTCAGCGGAGGCAAGCTCACCAAGATTGATTCAATTCGGCCGCCGGTCTGCAAACCAAATAGCGTACCGCGGTCATAAACCAGATTGTATTCGACATAACGGCCACGACGATACAACTGGAACTCGCGTTGTGCTTCGGTATAAGGCTTATCCTGATTACGCTGGAAAATCGGCAGAATCGCCTCTAGATAACCATTGCCTACGGCCTGTATATACTGGAAACAGGTATCAAAATCCCACTGATTCAGATCATCAAAGAATAACCCGCCGACACCACGCTGTTCATCACGATGTTTTAAATAGAAATAATCATCACACCATTGTTTATGTTCAGGATAAATCTCTTCACCAAATGGCGCACACAGATCATGCGCCGTCTGATGCCACGAAAGGACATCTTCATCATTTGGATAGAACGGCGTCAGGTCGAAACCGCCACCAAACCACCAGATTGGATCTTGCCCTTCTTTTTCTGCAACGAATAAACGCACGTTGGCATGTGAGGTTGGTACATTCGGATTTTTCGGATGGATGACCAGCGATACACCCATCGCTTGCGCCTTGGCACCGGCAATATTGGGATGGCGTTCAGTGGCTGAAGCGGGCAGTTTGGAAATATTGATATGGGAGAACATCACCCCGCCTTTCTCAATCACGGTACCATTTTGCAAGACACGCGAACGGCCACCCCCACCTTCAGGACGTTCCCAGTCATCAATGATAAATTCGGCCGTACCGCCGCCAGCACGCTCCTGTTGTTCCAGTGCTGCACAAATCCGTGCCTGCAAGTCGAGGAGAAATTCACGAACGCGTTGAATATCCGCAGATGTAGGATGCTGCATCAGAGCCTCGTAGGAAAATAAAAAACTAGCTACATCAAAGCATAAAATCAGTCAAAGATTAAGGTCTATTTAGCAATGTAGTGGATTGAACCAGGCTTTAAATTTGAGTATTGATGGACAGAATGGGGCATTAAATCCGACCAAATGGCTAGGTTGAATTCTTTTTTCAAGCTCCGCACAATAACTTGCAAGCGCTCATGGGTTTGGGCATTTCTCGATGGTAATAGGTGGGTGTCATGTCGGTACAGGTCAATTCCCTGATTCAAAAATATAATGTTCCCGGTCCCCGCTATACCAGTTATCCGACCGTTCCATATTGGGAAGAGCAGAATTTCTCACTGGAACAATGGAAGCAAACGCTGAAAAAATCCTTTACTGAATCCAATCAAAGTGAAGGCATCAGCCTGTATATCCATCTGCCATTTTGCGAAAGCCTGTGCACTTTTTGCGGGTGTCATAAGCGAGTCACGAAAAAACATGAAATGGAACAGCCCTATATTCAGGCAGTGCTGAAAGAGTGGGATTTGTATTGTGAGTTGCTGAAAGATAAGCCGGTCATTAAAGAAATTCATTTGGGTGGGGGAACACCGACTTTCTTTTCTGTTGAGCATTTGACTCAACTGATTCAAGGTATTTTGGCCAAAGCAGACATAGCGCCTGTGCATGAATTCAGTTTTGAAGGGCATCCGAACAATACCACGCGTGAGCATTTACAAGGCTTGTATGATCTGGGCTTTCGCCGGGTCAGTTATGGGGTGCAGGATTATAATGAAACCGTGCAAAAAGCCATTCACCGGATTCAGCCCTATGAACATGTCAAACAGGTAACCGAATGGGCGCGTGAAATTGGCTATGAGTCGATTTCGCATGATCTGGTGTTTGGCCTGCCTTTTCAGCATCTGGACGATGTCTTAAATACCATTGAGCAAACCAATTCACTTCTGCCGGATCGTTTGGCTTTATATAGCTATGCACATGTGCCCTGGATTAAAGGCAATGGCCAGCGCGGTTTTAAAGATGCTGATGTACCCAAAGATGCAATCAAACGTGAATGTTATGAAGCGGCCAAAAAGAAACTGCTGGCGCATGGCTATCATGAAATTGGCATGGATCATTTTGCTTTAGATACAGATGGCATGTACCAGTCCTTTCAAGCTGGAACATTACACCGCAATTTTATGGGATACACCGCCTCTAAAACTCAAGTGATGATCGGTTTAGGCATTTCTTCGATCAGTGATAGCTGGTACAGCTTTGCCCAGAATGTGAAAACTATTGAAGAATATTATGCCTGTTTAGCTCGCAATGAAATTCCGGTATTTAAAGGACATGTCTTAAATCAGGAAGATTTGATTATTCGTCAGCATATTCTGAATTTGATGTGCAGCTTTAGTACCTCATGGGAAAAACCCGAGCTATTTTTCCCTGAAATCGATCAGGTGGTGGAACAGCTTAAAGAAATGGCACAGGATGGTTTGATTCAAATGACAGACTCATCAGTCACGATTTTGGAGAAAGGGAAACCATTTGTACGTAATATTTGTATGGCTTTTGATTTACGTTTAAAGCGACGCATGCCGGAGAACCGGATTTTTTCGATGACGATTTAACACTTAATCCATCCCAACCCTCCTTTAAGAAAGGAGGGAGTTTTCTCCTTTTTTTGAAAGAAGGAAAAGCCTCCCTGAGCAAGACTTAAGCATTGCTTTAAGTCGAAGCGCAAGAAAGGGAGGTTTGGAGGGATTTATTAAGGGGAGGATTTAAAAATCATCCTTCTGATAAAGATGCGCCATACGTTCATGTTTGGTTTTGAGATATTGCTCATTAAACGGATTTAAGCCGACGGTGAGGGGCACCCGATCGACCACATTAATCCCTTGGGCTTTTAAAGCTTCAATTTTTAAAGGATTGTTGGTCACCAGACGTACCGCTTTGACCTGCAAATGATCCAGCATAATGCTGCACATGTCATATTGACGTGCATCAGCCGGCAGATTAAGCATTAAATTGGCATCGACCGTATCATGTCCCTGATCTTGCAGGGCATAGGCACGAATCTTGTTGGTCAGGCCAATACCGCGTCCTTCCTGACGCAAATACAGAATCGCCCCGCGACCTAACTCATTGATCAGCTTTAAAGTCGCCTGCAATTGCGGGCCACAGTCACATTTCAGTGAAGCAAAGGCATCACCGGTTAAACATTCAGAATGTACACGAACCACGACTGGCTCGTCAGAAACTTCTTCAAGTCCTTTAGACAGCGCGACATGTTCTTCGCCAGTCTTAGGGTCTTGAAATACAGTAATTTTAAATTCACCGTGAGCGGTAGGTAATCTTGACGTTGCGACAAATTCGATTGGCACAGCTGAACCCGTTAAATCCTGAAAGTGGCTAAAGTATAGCGTAATGATTGAACATTGGTAGAATTGCAAAGTCGAAATTCTGTATTAGATTTTCTTTTTTGTAGAAAGCAGACGATAATAGTTGATAAATAGTAAGATTATTCAGGATAATCGTAGCCTGCGATTTTTTCACCCCGATGAGATCATTGTTTAATATTGCATCGCTAGAAGCGTAGCTGAATTGAAGCTGCTACAATTCAGCTATATGATCGGGTACTCCCCATTGACCTAGCTTTAGATTTGCCAGGCTTTAGAAGGCTTTGCCATAATATGCTGTATACAGAAATCCCTACTCAACGCCCTGTAACACCGTTGCTGGATACGATCAATCATCCTGAGCAACTACGTTTACTCGAGCAAAGCCAGCTAGCGCAAGTGGCAGATGAGTTACGTCAATTCATTTTGTATGCTGCCGGGCAAAGTGGTGGACATTTTGGTGCCAACCTCGGTGTTATTGAACTTACGGTGGCTCTGCACTATTGCTTCAATACTCCACATGACCGTCTGATCTGGGATGTGGGGCATCAGGCCTATCCGCATAAGGCACTGACCGGTCGTCGTGAACAGCTCACTACTATCCGGGCCAAAGATGGTCTGGCAGCCTTTCCGGCACGTGAAGAATCTGAATTTGATACCTTTGGGGTAGGGCATTCTTCGACGGCGATTTCTGCTGGTCTGGGCATGGCCTTGGCACGTCGCTACCAGAACAAGCCATGTGAAGTGGTATCGATTATTGGCGATGGCGCCATGACGGCGGGTATGGCCTTTGAAGCCTTGAACGATGCCGTCGCACACAATGCCGATCTGATGGTGGTGCTGAACGACAATGACATGTCGATTTCTTGCAGTACTGGCGGTTTTGCCAAGCATCTGGCGGCGATCTGGGAGCGCGGTGAATTCGTTAATATTACCGAGGAAGGTGAAGCTTACGTACAGCCGCATCCGGAGTGGCTGTATAACTCACGCTTGCACTGTGCCGCGACTGATGCCGCAGATAACCTATTTAAAGCCATCGGCTTTGACTATTTTGGCCCTTATGATGGTCATGATGTCAAACAACTGGTGCATGTATTTAAAGCGCTGAAAAAGCGTACAGGCCCACGTCTGATTCATATCTATACTAAAAAGGGCAAGGGCTTTGCGCCGGCCGAATCGGATCAAATCAAATATCACGCGATTAGCAAGCTTAATGCCCTTACCGCTGCCAAGACTGCACCGAAATATTCGGATGTATTTGGACAGTGGCTCTGCGATGAAGCAGCACAGGACTCGCGCTTGCTCGCGATTACACCGGCCATGTGCGAAGGCTCAGGTATGGTGCAGTTTGCCAAAGAATATCCGGAACGTTTTTTCGATGTCGCGATTGCAGAGCAGCATGCCGTGACGCTGGCTGCGGGCATGGCCTGTGAAGGCTTAAAGCCGGTCGTGGCAATTTATTCGACCTTCCTGCAACGTGGTTATGACCAGCTGGTACACGATGTGGCCTTACAAAATCTGGATGTGACCTTCGGTATTGATCGTGCTGGTCTGGTCGGTGAAGATGGCCCGACCCATGCCGGTGCCTATGACTATGCCTATATGCGGACGATCCCGAATATCGTGATCATGGCACCAAAAGACGAAAATGAATGTCGTCAAATGCTGCATACCGCTTATTTATATCCTGGGCCGGCAGCTGTGCGTTATCCACGTGGTAATGGCTTAGGGGTGGATATCCAGCAAAAGATGCTTGAAATTCCAATCGGTCAGGCGGAAATTGTCGCCAGCTTTAATGCGCAGTGTGACGAATATATTTCTGTGCTGGCTTTTGGCAGCCGGGTACAGGCCGCAGTCGACGCCGCTGAAGCCTTTGCAGTGAAACATGAGATTGGTGTGCGTGTTGTGAACATGCGTTTTATCAAACCTCTTGATACGCAAATGCTGGATGATCTGGCATCAAGCACCAGTCTGTTTGTGACAGTAGAAGAACATGCCGTGATGGGCGGTGCGGGTAGTGCTGTGAATGAATATCTGGCAGAAGCACAGATTGTGAAACCGCTGCTGAATCTTGGTTTAGACGACACATTTATGGCTCAGGCCACGCATGCACAAATGCTGCATCAGGCAGGATTGGATGCGCAAGGTATTGAAAAATCAATGAATCAAGCCTGGTCAGCCTTGGGGCAAAGCGTTTTGTCATAAGTTCTTAAAAATTTTAGACACATTTTCTCCAAAAAAGCCCTGATATTTGCTAAGATATCGGGGCTTTTATGCATTATTCTTTATCAGTTTCTTTAAATTTGTAGTGGGTGTTCAATGGAACCTATGGTGGTGATGGCTGCGCGTGCGGCTCAGTTAGTTGGTCAAGAGCTTTTAAAAGCGCATCAGAATCGTCATAAACTCGATCTACAAGTCGAAGAAAAAGGAATTGATGGTCCAGTAACGCGTGTAGATCGTTATTTGGAGCAGTTGACCATCGATACCCTACGTAAAAGCTATAAAAATCACAGTTTCCTTGGTGAAGAGTTTGGCTATCAGGAAGGTAATGGTCACGACGCCGATTGGTGTTGGGTGATCGATCCACTGGATGGTACTTTAAACTTCATTAACGGTTTCCCGCATTTCTGTATCTCTATCGCAGTTCAGCACAAAGGCATTACTCAACACGGGGTGATTTATGACCCGGTGAAAGATGAGCTATTCTCTGCCAGTCGTGGTCGTGGTGCCATGATGAACCAGCGTCGTATTCGTGTGAATGTCAAAGACAGCCTGGAAAATACCTTTATGGCTGTTGGTCACGCTTACCGTGCTAAACGTAATGGCGAAGTTGTATCTTATGCCAAGAACCATTTTCAAAGTTTGTTAAACGTGACTGAAGCTGGCGCGCAATATCGTCGTTCAGGTTCTGCGGCATTGGATTTAGCCTATGTTGCTGCAGGCCGTTTTGATGCTTACTTCGAACTTGGTTTAAAACCTTGGGATATCGCAGCGGGCGAATTGATCGTGAAAGAAGCAGGCGGTACTGTAGTTGATGCACGTGGTGGTAGCGACTCTATGGAAAATGGTCAAGTTTTGGCTTGTTCAATGAAAATGCTTAAACCTTTAATGCAAGCAGTTGTTCCTGCTTGGGGTGAAGCAGCAAAATAATCGGGTTTAGATGAAATATATCTAATTTTCAGAAAAGGCATCCTTCGGGATGCCTTTTTTAGAGCAGTAAAATAGTTAAGAAGGGAGGTAGAGTATATTTCTCACATGATATGAATATTGGAAATATCAAGTGAATTGGCGAAAACTGCCTTTTTATACCGGTTGTTACATTTTTTATTCATATTTAAGTGTATGAAATTAATATATAAATTATAGACAGAGCAAATTAGTTTTAAAACTTAATGACATTGTTGATTATTCTGCTATAATTTCGCCACGCACTTAATTTCTGTTCTTTACCTGAACACTATCTTCTAATCATTGTATGCGCGTGCTGTCCATAGAGAGGACATATCCTTCGCGCCCCAATCGCTTAAGCGATTCCTTCAGGTTTGCGGCCGTAATCATGCGTGCGTTATATCCACATCGTCGTTACTCGGATCGCTGCTGAATCCTAATATTTTCAGCATTATTTGCTGTGCCGCTTTTTGCCGATGTCCATAATTGTTATTTATTAAATGGAGCACCCACTTCAGGGTGAATACTCTCTATGAGCAAAACTTTTGCTGATTTTTCCCTCGACGAATCTCTAACCCAGGCTCTCGATGCTTTAGGCTTTACTACTCCAACTCCTGTACAAGAACAAGCGATTCCAGCTGCACTTGAAGGTAAAGACCTTCTTGTGTCAAGCCAAACAGGTTCTGGTAAAACTGCTGCTTTCTTGCTTCCTACCTTAAATGCGTTGGCAAGCCAAGATACATTAGTACCATTTAAAGACCGTATGAAAGCGGTTACTCAACCGAATATTCTGGTGATTTCACCGACTCGTGAATTGGCACAACAGGTATGTCAAGACGCAATTGCATTTGTACGTCACATGAAAGGTGTTCGTATTGCTGCAATCATGGGCGGTATGCCTTTCGGTAAGCAAATTCAACAGTTAAAAGGCGCGCAAGTTGTTGTTGCAACTCCAGGCCGTCTACTTGACTTGGTGAATCGCCGTCAAATCAAGCTTGATAAAGTTGACGCGTTAATCGTCGATGAAGCTGACCGTATGCTTGACCTCGGTTTCTCTGAAGACTTGGAAGCAATTGGTGAGTTGGCTGCAAACCGTAAACAAACTCTAATGTTCTCTGCGACGTTTGCACCACGTATCATTACACTTGCAGAACGCATGATGAATGATCCACTGCGTATTTCGATTGAAACTGGTCACTCTACAAATACTGACATTACTCAGACTTTGCATTGGACTGACGGTTTCGAGCACAAGAAAAAACTTCTTACTCACTGGTTGAACGAAGAAGACGTTGATCAAGCAGTTGTATTTGCGTCAACTCAAGAAGACACAGATATGCTGGCTGAAGAACTTGCTGAAGCAGGCCTATCAGTTGTAGCGCTGCATGGTGCTATGCCACAAACTGTACGTAACCGTCGTTTACGCAGCATCCGCGAAGGTCGTGCGAAGATCTTGGTTGCAACTGACGTTGCTGCTCGTGGTCTTGACGTACCAACCATTTCACACGTAATTAACTTCGGTCTTCCAATGAAGAACGAAGACTATGTACACCGTATTGGTCGTACAGGTCGTGCCGGTCGTACTGGTAAAGCCATTACACTTGCAACTTACCGTGAGCGTGGCAAAATCCGTGCTTTGGAAGACTTCCTTGATGCGCGTCTAAACGTATCTGAAATCGAAGGTCTTGAGCCATCTCCACCTCCTGCACGTGGTAGCCGTGATGGCGCTGGCCGTGGTCGTGGTCGTGATGGCGGCGGTCGTCGTGATGGCGGTCGTGGTGGTTTCGGCGGTGGTCGTCGTTTTGAAGGCGAAAGCAACTTCAAACGTCGTGAAGGCGGTGATGATCGTCCACGTCGCAGCTTCGATGACAAACCACGTGGCGAACGTCCGGCATTTGGCGAAGATCGTCCACGTCGTGACTTCGGTGATCGTCCAGCGCCACGTCGTGAAGGCGGTTTCGGTGATCGTCCTCAGCGTTCGTTTGATGACCGTCCGAAGCGTGACTTTGGTGACCGTCCAGCGCCACGTCGTGAAGGTGGTTTTGGCGACCGTCCACAACGTTCGTTTGATGACCGTCCAAAGCGTGACTTCGGTGATCGTCCAGCTCCACGTCGTGAAGGTGGTTTTGGTGACCGTCCTCGCTCTAATGATGACAACCGTGGCAACCGTGTAGATTACAAGCCAGCTCGTGAAGGCGGTTATGGTGATCGTCCAAAACGTGATTTTGGTGATCGTCCTGCTCCACGTCGTGAAGGTGGTTTCGGTGATCGTCCAGCGCGTTCATTCGGTGATGACCGTCCAAAACGTGATTTCGGTGATCGTCCAGTACGTCGCAACTTTGATGACAAACCACGTGGTGAACGTTCATTCGGTGGTGAAGATCGTCCACGTCGTAAATTTAACGACTAATAGAGTCGCTAGATGAAGATAAAAAACCGGTAGAAATACCGGTTTTTTTATGCATTGAGTTTTTTGCTTTTTAACGTAAAATGTCTACTAATTCATATTTTGTCAGGGTTATGATAATTATTAATATGAAAAGTTTAGCTGCTCGATCTCAATTGATAGAGGTGCATATGCCATATATCGCATTGACTTTGATTTTATGTAATATTATCTATTATTTATACAGTGTTTTTAATTAATCAATCTAGTCATTTTAAGCCTAAGTACATATTTTTATTATAAAAAACACGAAATAATCAATTATTGTCATCTTTTTATGATATTCACTCACCTTTTTCAACTGCTAACATTTTGAACTTCGTTCCTTTATAGTATGCATGCTGAAAAAATGTAGGAATAAACTCAGCTATGAAAAATCAAACAGCGCGAGATACTCAGTCTTTGATTGAAGTCAAGAATTTGAGCTTCAAACGAGGCGAGCGCGTGATTTATGACGACGTGAGTTTAAATATTCGTCGTGGGCAGATTACCGCCATTATGGGGCCATCCGGAACTGGTAAAACTACCTTATTAAGATTGATCGGTGGGCAGCTGACGCCTGAGCATGGTCAGGTCTTATTGGATGGCAAAGATATTGCCTCGATGTCACGTTCCGAACTTTTTTCAGCACGTGCACGGATGGGTATGCTATTTCAGAGCGGTGCTTTGTTTACCGATATGAGCGTGTATGAAAATGTCGCGTTTCCAATTCGGGCCCATACCAAACTGCCAGAACATCTAATTAAGGAAATCGTGGCATTGAAACTGGAATCCGTCGGCTTGCGCGGTGCAGAGCAAATGATGCCATCGGAACTGTCTGGTGGTATGAACCGACGTGTGGCTTTGGCCCGGGCGATTGCGCTGGACCCTGAACTGATCATGTACGATGAACCCTTTGCCGGACAAGATCCGATTGTGATGGGGGTATTGACTCGCCTGATCCGTTCATTGCGTGAAGCACTAGATCTGACCACGATTATTGTCTCGCATGATGTGACAGAAACCTTATCCATTGCTGATTACATTTATATTGTGGCAGAAGGCAAGATCCAGGGCGAGGGGACACCGGCAGAGCTAAAAGTGCATCCTTCAACTTTTGTGCAGCAATTCCTGACGGGTTCGGTGGAAGGTCCAGTCGATTATCAGTTTAGTCACCGGGCTTATTTAAGTGATGAGGTACGTTCATGAATGCAATTGCCGCATTAGGTAGACGCGTTATTGAACGTGTACAGGGGATTGGGGTCGCAACCCTGATGCTGTTGCAGATCTTATTTTCCATGCCGACCTGGCTTGGGCTAAGACTATTTATTTATCAGATGTATCGGGTCGGGGTATTGTCCCTGCTGATTATTGTGGTTTCTGGTCTGTTTATTGGTGCCGTGCTTGGCTTGCAGATGTTCAGTATTCTGTCGACCTTTGGCAGTGAATCCATGCTTGGTACAGCGGTGGCGTTGACCTTGCTGCGTGAATTAGCACCTGTGGTCGCGGCTTTGCTGTTTGCAGGACGTGCCGGTTCGGCTTTGACCGCAGAAATTGGTCTGATGAAAGCCACTGAACAATTGTCCAGTATGGAAATGATCGGGGTGGATCCCTTAAAACGGGTGATTTCGCCACGTCTCTGGGCGGGGATTTTCAGCTTGCCCATGCTTTCGGTGATCTTTGCCGCAGTCGGAATTATGGGCGGTAAAATGGTCGGTGTAGACTTTTTGGGGGCCGATGAAGGTGCTTATTGGAGCGGCATGGAAAGCAGCGTGCAATTCTATAAAGATGTCTTGAATGGCACTATTATTAAAAGTTTTGTATTCGCATTAATGTGTACCTGGATTGCGGTATATCAAGGCTATGCCTGTGTACCGACATCGGAAGGTATTGCAACTTCTACAACGCGTACAGTCGTCTATTCTTCACTGTGCGTTTTAGGCTTTGATTTTGTGTTGACTGCGGTCATGTTCGGAGGTGTTTAATGAAATCACGTACTAGTGAGCTGGCCGTTGGTGTTTTTGTTATTTTATTTGGTATTGCCTTATTCTTTTTAGCGATGCGTGTCAGTGGTCTGGTCGGCAGCAATATTTCCGACAGCTATAAAATGACGGCAACTTTTGAAAATGTGAATGGCATCAAGCCACGTGCCAAAGTCGCTTTAAGCGGGGTGAAAGTGGGACAGGTCGATGATATTACCCTGGATCCTGTAACGCGTCTGGCAACCGTACATATGACTTTAGATGGCTCATTGACCTCATTTAATGCTGAACAATTAAAGCAAGTTCAAGAGGAAGCTCTGGACGAGTTACGCTACAGCTCGGACTATGAAGCAGCGACACCTGCGCAACAAAAAGACATGGAAAAACAACTGTTAGCTAACATGAAATCCATCACCAATATTGATGAAGATGCTTATATTATGGTAGCGACCAATGGCTTATTGGGTGAAAAGTACCTGAAAATTATTCCAGGTGGTGGTCTGAGCTATTTGCAACGCGGCGATCAGATTGCCAATACCCAAGGCACCATGGAAATTGAAGATTTGGTGACGAAGTTTATTACTGGTGGTGCCGGCAAATCGTCAGATAGTCAAGAAACTACATCGGAACAGACGACAGTTTCAGAAACAACAGATGCAGAACCTGCATTTGTTGAATAATAGATTGAGGAGAATTCAGTGAAGACTTTAGTAAAACAAACGCTTGCAGTAAGCATTCTTTCAACAATGGTTGCTGGTACAGTGTTTGCTGCACCGTCTGAAGCACCACCTGCTTTTATTAAAAAAGTAGCAGATGGTTTAATTGAGCGCCTCAAAGCTGACAATGCAAAACTGCAATCAAATCCAGCTTTGGTCAAAAGCATTGTGCGCCAGAATCTGGATCCGTATATTGATTCTCAATCTTTCACACGTATTGTGATGGGCACATATGCCACGAACCAATATAGTACGGCGGCACAGCGTGCGCAGTTTGAAAAGAATTTCCGTGAAACCTTAATTGAAAACTATGGTTCTGCCTTTGCCAAGTTCAGTAATCAGACTTATAGCGTGCGTCCTTACAAGGCCAGCAACAGCAAAAACCCTGTTGTGACCATCGACTTTAATAACAAAGGCGAGAAAATTCCAGTAGCATTCCAGCTGGTGGACAAGGGTTCACAATGGAAAATCCGCAACATCAACGTATCGGGTATTGACCTGGGTTTGCAGTTCCGTAACCAGTTTGCTGCGACGGTAAAACGTAATGGCGGTAATATTGATAAAGCAATTGCCAACTTTAAACCGGATGCAGAAGCTGCAATCGACAAGAAATAATCAAACAGGTGAGCCGTGATTACATTCAATGATCAGGAACTACAGGTTTCAGGCAAGATTGACTATGACAATGCACAGGACTATTACTTAAATGGTCTGCGTGTGATCCAGTCACAAAGCAAGTTTCCACTTGTGGTTAATCTGGCTGAGCTTGAAAGTGGCAGTACTTTGGCTTTGGCAGTTTTGGTGCGCTGGCTGCGCCAGACTCCTCAGGCTCAAGGGCTACAGTTTAAAGCTGTTCCTGCTAAAATGATGAATATCATTCAGGCCAGCCATTTGCAGGATGATTTAAACATCGTTCAGTAAAAGAAAAGCACCGAAAGGTGCTTTTTTATTGTGATCAAATTTTAAGAAATCATTCAAATCAAATAGATCTAAATATGGATTGCACGTCCTCTCTGCCTCAGGGAGAGAGTTAGAGAGAGGGGTGTAAAAATCCTCCCTAACCATTTTCTTCACTTTTTAAAGAGAAGTTGAAGAGGGATTAAATAAATATGAATTAAATACAGGCATTTCTTGCGCTTCACTTTAATTAAAGAGCAAGTGAGACTTAGAAAGGGATATCTAATAAAAAAACCTCTCCCTGACAGGAAACATCTCTCCCTTTTGAAAAGGGAGGTTAGGAGGGATTCTAGATCCACTTCTTCCATCTAAAGTAAATCAATGGGCCAATCAGGAAGCCAATTAAAATAATACTGACCATGATGAAACTCATGGTGCCTTGTGCAAAGGGCAGCACTTCGGTGTTCATACCGTAAATACTGGCAATCAGCATTGGTGGCGCAAGCATACTCGGCAGAATCGAGAATCGACGAATGGTATCGTTCTGCTCAGTGTTAATGAATCCGGACGTGGTATCGAGCAGGAAACGTACTTTCTGGAACAAGAAAGCATCATGCTCGACCAGCGAGCGCACATCTTCACTCAGTTCTCGAATATCCGCATCATAAATATGACTGCCCAAGGCGCGTGGACGCGACAGGAAGGTCAGGACGCGGCGTAAATCGATTAAACACAGTTGCGCTTTACCCAACATATCTTCAAGTTGCGCCAAGCGGGTAATCATGTCATCCAGATCCAGAATCTGTTCACGATGGCGGTTATTCAACACTTCAGTTGAATATTTCTCTAAATCTTTATGCACATCTTCCAGAATATCGGCCAGCTCATCCAGCTTGGCTTCGAGTAAGCCCAATAAAATCCAGGTTGGATCTTTATAATCGATTTCATAATCATTGCGGCGCGCGCGGGCACGAAAGGCACGAAAAGCCACCAGTTTTTCACCACGCAAGGTAAACAGACGATCCTTGTGCAGAATGAATGCAACAGTTTGTACTGTTGCCAGCATGCTGGATTCATCTTCGTGTTCGTTTTCGACCTGATAGTTTTTATTCTTGGTTAAAAAATAGGTGCTGATATGCAAAATACCGTCATCATCACGGTAAAATCGGGCACTCGAGGAAATATCTTCCAGCGATTTTAAGGTCGGTAAATTTTGCTCGTAGGCATCTAAAATCCATTGCTGCTCTTCCTGTGAAGGCGCAATCAGATCAAGCCAGACTAAATCTGGATGCAGGTCGAAATCACCATTAATCGTGATATCTTCTAAGCTACCGCGCTCTGTGGCGTAAAAGGCTTCAAGCATGCTGTCTTTTCTCCCGGGCGCAGTATGTGAATTGGAATGGGTGTATTTTAGACAAGGAATTGAATAAAAACACTGATATTAAGCAGTTATTTTGGTAAAAAGCGCACTTGCCGCGATTTCGTACAATATGGCGTCAATTAGAGGATGAAATGATGAATTCTATCGCAATTTTTTGTGGTTCAGCGCTTGGCTCGGATCCTCTTTATACGCAGGTTGCCGAAAAAGTCGGTCAGACTCTGGCGGCACGACAGCAAACGCTGGTTTATGGAGGAGGTCGTTCTGGCTTAATGGGTATTGTGGCTGATAGTGCATTGGCGGCGGGCGGTAAGGTGATAGGCGTAATTCCAAGGCAGCTGGTCAATCGTGAGCTGGCACATCCACATATTACCGAGCTGTATGTGGTGGATAATATGCATGAGCGTAAAACCCGGATGTCGGAACTGGCTCAGGGATTTATTGCCATTCCCGGTGGTGCAGGAACACTGGAAGAGATTTCTGAACAATGGACCTGGGCACAATTGGGGATTCATCAGAAGCCTTGTGCTTTTCTCAATACCGATGGTTTTTATGATGACCTGATTAAATTCATCCGTATGACCACGGAGAAGGGTTTTACTAAATCACGTTTCACTGAGGCTTTGATTATCAGTGATGATCTGGACGATATTTTGCGCCAATTCGAAAGTTATCAGCCGCCTGAAGCCAAATGGGGTATGGTTGATCAGACCGACCTTGTAAAATAAGTTATCCAGAATACGCAATTGTAGAAAATAAATGAAAGTGATTACGGTGGCTGCAGCCATTATTTTAAATGAAGCGCAGCAACTGCTGGTGGTTCGCAAGCAAGGAACATCCTGCTTTATGCAGGTCGGTGGCAAGCTGGAGCCAAATGAAACCCCAGAAGCCACCATGTTGCGTGAAATTCAGGAAGAAATTGGCACGCAAGCCCAGATTCAGCAATTCATTGGCCGTTTTGAAACCCAGACTGCCAATGAACCTGATCATCAACTGGTGAGTTATGTCTATTGGGTAAGTCTCGATCAAGCACCTAAAATTGAAGCAGAAATCGCTGAAATGAAATGGGTTGATCTGGATGAAAACGAGGTGCTACTGGCACCCTTGACCACTGAAATTGTGATTCCTTGGGTGAAGTCACATTTACTCGCCCAAGCTTAAATTTTAGATTTGTGCACCTGCCAGACAGGCTGCATAAATTTTCTGACAGCCTAGCTCTTCAAGTTTTCGAGTGAGCGCTAGAATCGAACTGCCGGTTGTCACCACATCATCAATAATCAGTACGCGTCGGTAACGAATATTAGACGGTGTACTGATCTGAAATTGCGACTGGATATCTTCGATTCTTTCCAGACGGCTTAAGCCTTTTTGTGAATGCTGTTTCAGCCGGCTAACAGGTTGCCAGATGGGAACATTCAATTTTTTCGCCACATGCTTGGCCAGCACCAGAGATTGATTATAACCGCGTTCGGCCAGGCGTTCAGTCGAGATCGGCATCGGGACTATTGCACTGACTTTGGGTAATTCTAAACTCAACAGCGTACCGGCCAGTAAATTTTGCAAATGCAGCTTCTGTTCATATTTAAACAGCTGAATCAACCGATCCATTGGGTAGGCATAATCGCAGGCAATCTGAAACTGCATTTCTTGACGCTGAATGGTTTGATGTATCCACGGCAACTGCTGCCAGCAATCCTGACAGACTGAATAAATGCTCTGATAATCAGTCTGACACAACTGGCAGGGCTGAAGCGTATTCAGCTTGGAGATTCCCTGTGCCAGTAATTTAAACATAGGCATAACGCGGTGCTTCCGGTAGCCAGCGTTGTAATAACGCCTCAGCCTGATCTGGATAATCTTTTAAAATTTGCTGCGCCACATAATGTGCCTGATTGAGCAGGTGATCATCGCGTTCAAGTTTGGCCACGCGGAAATTCATATCGCCGGTTTGTTTAGTCCCCAGTAATTCACCTGGCCCACGCAATTCCAGATCTTTCTCGGCAATCATAAAACCATCATTGGTTTCACGCATGATTCTTAAGCGTTCCTGACCGTTTTGCGACAGCGGATGCTTGTATAGCAGGGCGCAAAAACTGGCTTTGGCACCACGGCCGACCCGGCCACGTAGCTGATGTAGCTGTGACAGGCCTAAACGTTCGGCATTTTCAATCACCATAATGGAAGCGTTGGGTACATCGACCCCGACCTCAATTACGGTGGTGGCAATGAGTAGCTGTAATTCATTATTCTTAAATTGCTGCATCACCGCCTGTTTTTCATCGGCTTTCATTTTGCCATGTACCAGACCGATATTCAGCGCAGGAAAGCGTTCCCGAATTTCGGCAAAAGTGGCTTCCGCGGCCTGGGCATCTAAAGTTTCGGATTGCTCCACCAAGGTACAGACCCAATAGGCCTGTTTGCCTTCAGCGCAATTCGTCGCAATACGTTGCAGAACTTGTTCACGCCGATCCAGTGGAATGGTCACCGTTTGAATCGGGGTACGACCCGGTGGCAGCTCGTCAATCACCGAGGTATCCAGATCACCATAAGCCGACATGGCCAAGGTGCGGGGAATCGGGGTTGCGGTCATCACCAGCTGATGCGGGGACATGCCATCCAGACCTTTATTTCTGAGTGCAAGACGTTGATCGACTCCAAAGCGGTGTTGCTCATCAATAATCACCAGACCGAGTTTGGCAAACTCGACATTCTCCTGAAACAGGGCGTGGGTGCCAATCACCAGATGGGCGCTCCCGTCCCGAATCAGCTGTTCCGCTGCGGCGCGGGCTTTGCCTTTTTGCTTGCCGGACAGCCAAGCGATATTAAGACCTAGTGGCTCAAACCAGCGTTTAAAGTTGAGATAATGCTGCTCGGCCAGAATTTCGGTAGGGGCCATCAACGCCACTTGCCAGCTTTCTTCCAGGGCATGACAGGCTGCGACACCGGCCACCAATGTTTTGCCGGCACCGACATCGCCTTGTACCAGACGTAACATCGGTTTATTGGCTTTTAAATCTTGTGCGATTTCTTTGGATACACGTTTTTGCGCACCGGTCATTTCAAAAGCCAGACTGGTCAGAAGCTGTTTGGCATAGGTTTTACTCGGTGTAAATGAAGGGGCTTCAACCTGCTGAATAAAGGCACGCCGGGTCAATAAACTGATCTGATGCGCCACCAGTTCTTCAAAGATCAGGCGTTGCTGTGCGGGATGCGAACCTTGTGCCAGTTGCAACATATTGGCATTGACTGGCGGATGATGGATATATTCCAGTGCCTGTTTTAACGCATAACCATTGCTAAATTTTGCTGGCAGCAGTTCAGGCAGATGATCGCTATACTGAGCCAAAGCCTGCTGAATATAATCGCGTATTTTTGGCTGGGTCAGACCTTCAGTGGCCGGATAAATCGCGGTAAGTTGGGTTTGCGGTAGCGGGGTATCTTCAGTAATGACTTGCAGCTCGGGATGATACATTTCCAGACCGCGCGCACCGACCCGGACTTCACCAAAAATTCTTAAACGGTGACCGAGCTTGCAGCGATCGGTGATGCCTTTATAAATATGATAAAAACGCAAAGTGACTTTACCGCAGTCATCATCCAGTAATACAGCCATGGACTTGCGTTTACCCGGCGGGAAATCCACACCTTTGACGATACCTTCGAGCAAATAGCTACGCCCCACGCTCAATTGATTCATGGGAATGATCGTGCTACGGTCTTCATAGTCACGTGGTAGATGAAAAAGCAAATCATCAGTATTGAAGATATTTAATTTTTCGAGTAATGCAGCGGCGGCATTGCCAACGCCTTGTAACTGATGGACTGCAGCCATGTCCCCTCAACCAGATTTGTGATTCGGTGCTCAATGCATATTTTATTTATCGGTTATGGTAAAACATCCCGACGTGTTGCTAAACAACTATTTGAGCAAGGTCATCAAATTAGCACAATTAGCTCAAGTCCCAAAACAGATTCCTTTGCAACTCATCTGATTCAAGATGTGCATAAACTGAATTTAACGACAGTCACACCGATTGATTGGGTCTATGTATTGCTTAGTCCAAAACAAAGTGCTGTCGATGGTTATCAACAGACCTATCTGGATTCAGTTCAGCCGATTGTCACTGCCTTGAAACAGCATCCAGTGCAGCGGATTGTGGTGGTGTCATCGACACGGGTCTATGGGCAAAATGCTGGAGAAAATGTCAATGATGAAACGCTTCTACATCCCAACGATGTACAAGGAAAAATCCTGCATCGGATGGAGCAGATCTATTTAGCGGCTTATCCTGAGCAATGTACAATTATTCGCCCAAGTGGAATTTATGGAACATCGGTAGAGCGCTTACAAAAAATGGCAGTATCTACGACCAGCTATCCAAATCTGCACTGGTCAAACCGGATTCATATCGAAGATTTATCACGTTTCTTATCACAGATGATTCACGTGGAACATCCTGAGTCTTCTTATATTGTGAGCAATAACCAGCCACAGCTTTTACATGAAGTCTTGCAATGGTTTCAGCAGCAGATGGGGCTGCCTTTACTCGAAGTTGAGAACAAGCAGGTCACCGGTAAAAAGCTCTATGCCACTCGGATGCAAAAAACAGGATTTGAATTAAAGCATACAGATTTTTTTGAGGATTATTTGGAACTAATGAGGAAAAGTAATCCCTCCTAACCTCCCTTTAAAAAGGGAGGATTAAATTCCCGTTCCTTGTAGGAGAGAGCTGGGGAGAAGGGGAAGGATTTTAAATTCCCCCTCATCCCCTTATGAAGCATTGCTTCCCATCTCCTGAAAGGAGAGAGAATAAAAGCTTTACTTCTTTTTGCGCTTGGCACGTTTCTTGGCTTGTTCAGCCGCAACTGCATCAAGTGCTTCTTTGAGTTCTTCATCGGTAAAGGCGGTGATGTGATGCAACATCTGTAATTTCACTTCATCCAGTACCAGATCTGCATATTGCGCTACGTTGGTCAGCTGCTCATCAAAAACAATGGCATTGTCGTCATTGGTACACAGATAACCTTTTTGGGTTAAGACTTTAATAAAGCTCTGAAACAGGGCTTTGTCGAAGAATTCTGGCGAGTTGAATTCATATAGCACAGACAGGCGCTGACCGACCAGATAGCTCAATTCTTCAACCTGACGGGTCGAAATATTGCCTGAACCACGCTGGGTAATCAGTGCCAAAGTCATGTAATAACGTTCCAGACTTTGAGTCACTGGTGCAGCCAGAACTTCGAGCTGATGATGGACTTCAGTATTGGGTGCCGGAGCAAGCAGATTTTCACCATCTTGCGTGATCAGTTTGGCAGAAATCAAGTTATCAATATGCGCATTGACCTGATCCTGAATCTCATCTTCACGCCATTTTAAAAACAGCTCTGCTTTTAGGAATGGATACAGGGTGCTGCTGATGTTGACGACATCATCACGGCGAATCGTTCCATTGTGTTCAGCCAGTGCTGCAATCAATGACGGAAGCACAAAGGAATGCACGATATTGTTACGGAAATAAGTCAGCAAAACTGCCTGATTATCTTCAATGGCAATGATATCGCCCAGCACATGTTTTACCCGCTTGATCAGTTTCAGCTTCATTGCATAGGCAATAATTTCTTTGCCTGAAAGCGGGGTTACTTCCATCCGTTCATCATAAGGTAATGCCGCCAGCAGGGTACGATAAGTATCAAGCTGCTTGATACAGATTTCTTCATCCAGCGTATGTTTCGGTGTCGCCAACAGGATCAACGATAATAGCGATACCGGATTGATCACCACTGCACGGTTGATATTTTCCAGAATCGCTTGCGCAGAGCTGTTTACTGCATCAGAAACTGCTTGTGGAATTGGATCATCGTTCTTTTCAATTTTAATATTTTCTGCGCCATGCTGTTTCAGGATGTCATCCAGAAATACCGGCTCACCAAAATTCAGATGCACTTTACCGAAAATGCGTTCAATTTTGCGCAGGGTTTTGACAATACCAAAAATAGACTCAGCTTCTTTTGGCTTGCCACTCATTTCACCGACATAAGTGCCACCTTCCATCAGGCGTTCATAACCGATATAGGTCGGTACAAAGACAATTGGTTTGGCTTTGCCGCGTAAATGACCATGTACGGTCATCGCCAGCATCCCAGTTTTAGGTGGTAGCAAACGACCAGTACGTGAACGACCACCTTCGATAAAGTATTCCAGTGGGGTATTGCGTGACAGAACGCTATATAAATATTCTTTAAAGACTGTGGTATAGAGCGCATTGCCACGGAAAGTACGGCGGATAAAGAACGCACCGCCACCACGTAAAATCTGACCCACAAAAGGCATATTCAGGTTATCGCCCGCAGCGATATACGGCACCATCAAGCCACGACGATAGATCACATAAGACAATAATAAATAGTCGATGTGACTGCGGTGACATGGGGTATAGACAATCTCATAATCTTTGGCCAGTTCACGCACGGTACTGAAATTATGTACTTCTACGCCGTCATAGAGTTGCGTCCATAAGCGGGTCAGAGCTTTATCGGCAAAACGTACAGTCGAATGAGAATAATCGGAAACGATTTCGTTCAGATAACCAATGGCACGACGTTCAGATTCCAGCATCGAGATTTTACTGCGAATACTGTCATTGCGAATCGCAGCCTGTACATCTGGCGATTTGATGAGGCCGTGCATGACGTTACGGCGATCGGACAGATCCGGCCCGAGAATCACTTCGCGCTGACCATCCAGATAATCATTTAAAGTGCTAACAATATAAGTCGCTGGCGCTGAATTTGGATGCGTTTCTTTGGCATGCTCAATCATGGCACGTAAAGACTGGGGTTCGTGAAACTCTAAATAAGACTGACGGCCATGCAGACCGATATTGACCAGTTGCTTGACCCGGCTTGGCGTAGACCAGGTATCGGTAAATAGCAGTTTGAACCAGGAATCTTCTTTTTCAGGTTCACGTCCCCAAAGCACCGTGACTGGTACCAATTCCACATCTAGTCCAGGATGTTGTTCCAGGATTTCAATCAGGCGTAACAGGCGCGGCGGAAACGCATGCGGCGGTGAGCTGAGCAGGTTATTTTCATCATGATGCTGTAAAAACAGCAGCGAAGCTTTTTCCTTACTATTGCCCAGTTGCATTGGATCGAGCGCAGCTGGCAACTTTAAACGGCGGGTTTCTGCATCGACGACCAGCGCATTACTACGCGAATGGTTCTGTAAAACGTAGCAGACCAGCTTTCGCGATTCTGTTGCAGTCTGATCAGGTTCAGGTGCTGTCACTTCACTTGGTACTTCCCCAAGAACATGAGGGGTAACCACAAGATCAAGTAGCTTACTTGAAAGCTTGCGATACATTTGACCAAAGCCATTCTTGGACATAGCTGCTCCTAATTTTACTGACCAAAACCACAGGACTTCTGAGGGGGTTTATTTTTGCGGGTTTCCAAAGCGAAACCATATATCTTTTTTTAACAACTTCAACAGAAGTGCTCTAATTTTAGCGTGAAAGCAGATGCTTTTCCTAGTCACTTATGACATCAGTATGACAGAACAGTCATGCAATCTTTAGAGTTTCGGTCTGATTTTGTGGCAGAATATTCCAGATTAATTATTTAGATCTGTTTTTCCATTTTTGGGATATCTCCAATATTACGTAGGTTGCTTATGAATGCCTTAACACAGGAACTGGTCGAGCTGCTCAGCTTGGAAAAGTTAGAAGAAAACATTTTTCGGGGAATCAGCCGTAATCTGGTGGGCAAGCGCGTGTTTGGTGGGCAGGTTTTAGGGCAGGCACTCCGCGCTGCGTCTTATACCACAGACCGTCCGGCACACTCGTTACATGCCTATTTTCTGTTTGGTGGAGATGTCAATGCACCGATTATTTATGAAGTGGATCGTATCCGTGACGGCAAGAGCTTTGTCAGCCGTCAAGTACGTGCGATTCAGCATGGTCGCACTATTTTTATGTGTATGGTGTCTTTTGCGCATCAGGAAGAAGGTCTCAATTACCAGATTTCAGAGCCGGAATATCCGCCAGCAGAAAGCCTGAAAAATGAAGCAGAACTGATCAAACAAATGATTGAGTTTATTCCGGAAAATGTCCGTGCGTCTTTCACCCGTGATCGTCATGTCGAGATTCGCCCGATCAATCCGCAAAATCCGTTTCAGCCGCAACCGGAAGCGCCGTCTTATGCGCACTATATCCGCACGCATGACCGAATTGCTGCAGAAGTGGATCAGATTTCTTTGCATCAGGCCATTGCCGCTTTCTATTCAGACTTTACCTTGATGACCACGGCACTGCGTCCACATGGTCTGAGCTATATTTCGCCAAGCCTGCAATGTGCCAGTATTGACCATGCCATGTACTTCCATAAGCCATTTCGTGCCGATGAATGGATGCTATATGACATGGATGCCACCCAGAGTGCCAGTTCGCGTGGTCTGAATTTTGGACGGATGTGGCAGAATGGCGAACTGGTCTGTAGTACCACGCAGGAAGGGCTGATCCGCTTACGTGAAATCGAAACCCAATAATTTTTATATTTTTGCTCAAAAAGCCGAATCCCAGATTCGGTTTTTTTGTTTTTAATCCGCAGAACAATCATTATTTGAGATCTTGTTCTAGGCACGCGTTTATAAAATATTACTCGATTCTGTAGAATCGGCATGGCATAGTGCCGCTTAAGATCTATATTAAAATGCATGAAAAGATGAGCTTAAATACGCAAATTTTAATTGCCGCCGTATTGGGGGTGCTGTTTGGATTTTTACTCACAATATTTCCGCAGACCTCATTTTTTGATGTCAGTTTATACGGCATCGGCATCGTCAGCAGTGTTTTTATCGGCTTATTAAAAATGCTGTTGGTTCCGCTAATTTTTACGTCGATTGTGGTCGGGGTATCTAATCTACAGGCAGGCGGACAACTGAATCGCACCTGGAAAATCACCCTGATGTGCTGTGTGACCACAACGACTTTGGCACTCATTTTAGGTCTGGCCTGTGCACATCTGTTTGATGTCGGCAAGGGTGTCGATGTACTGATGTTCCAGGATGCCATGGCGCAGCATCAGACTCCGGACACCTTAACGCCATCTTCTTTCTTTACCAATTTTATCCAAAATACTCTGATCAATCCGTTTAAGGCATTTTCAGATGGCAATGTCCTGGCAGTGGTGGTCTTTGCCTTGTTTGTCGGTGTGGCACTGGTCGCAGGCGGAGATAAATTCCGTACCGTGCGCAAGTTGAGTCACCAGTTTTTTGAAATCATGATGTTGATGATTGGCTGGGTGATGAAACTGGCACCTTTCGGTATTTTTGCTTTATTGGCCAAGCTGATCGCGACTGAGGATATTTCGGTACTCAGTCGTCTGGCTGAATTTGCGGCCGTGGTCACCGGAACCACCATTTTCCATGGCATCGTGGTATTGCCTTTATTGCTGTGGATTTTTGGCAAGATGGATCCGATCACGTTCTTTAAAGGCACACGCGCTGCTTTAATTACCGCATTTGCCACCAGTTCCAGTTCGGCCACCATGCCACTGTCAATGAAATGTGCGCAGGAAAATCTGGGCGTACGTCCGCATACGGCAGGTTTTGTGATTCCACTGGGAACACAGCTGAATATGGATGGCACAGCACTCTATGAAGCAGCCGCCGCCTTGTTTATTGCCAATTTAATGGGGCTGGATCTGAGTCTGGGGCAACAGCTGGTGGTCTGTGCCACGGCAATGATTGCATCCTTAGGCGCACCTGGGATTCCAAGCGCTGGCATGGTCACCATGATTATGGTGTTGCAATCTGTGGGATTGCCTGCCGAGGCGATTGCGATTTTATTGCCGATAGACCGTTTACTGGATACGGTACGTACCGTGGTGAATGTGCAGGGCGATATGATGATCAGTGTGGTGGTAGACCGGCATACCCGTGAACCTGAAGCGCCGGTTTAATCTTTATCTAAGTCCGGATTCCAGACAATTTCCCAGAGATGACCATTGGGATCCTGAAAATAACCAGCATATCCGCCATAAAAGGTGGTGTGTGCAGCTTTGATAATTTTAGCGCCCGCACGTTCAGCCAGTACCATGATCTGGTCAACCTCTAATGGACTATAGACATTATGTCCCAGCGCCATTTGGGTTGGGCAGATCGGGCTCAATTCAAGACCGGTATCTTGCTGAAGGCTGCGCTGCGGCCATAAGGCAAGCTTAAGACCGGATTGCAGTTGAATAAACGCCACCGCACCATATTCAAATTCCTGCCCCATAATTCCGTCACTTTTAAAGCCTAAACCCTCACAATAAAATTGCAATGGCTGTTCTATGTCCTGAACAGCCAGCGTAATCACAGAGATAGATGGTTTCATAATGGGTTCCTGATCTAAGGCTGATCAAGATTTATTCTAATATGAATCAGGATTTAATCACTAAGTAAACAATGCAGTCTTCATGTAAAAACAGGTAAATCTGATCAATCCGGCGCTGCTATCACTTGACCAGCTTGATATGGTGAAAATCACCTTAGAAAAAAACCTCCGTTATGCGGCATAACGGAGGTTTTTAATTTAAATTAATCAATCAAATATTTTGTCATTTGATTATTCAGCTGAGCGTTTATTCTGGTTTAGCTCATCTGCTGCTTTAAGTTCTGACTGATCCTGCTCAAGTAATTCAAGCGGTTCTTCAGCTTCATTTAAGTCATGCGGTGAAACCTCACCAATAGCAGTTGCATCAGACCCAGAGTCGAGTTCAACTGGTTCATCGAATTGATTTAGATCATGAGCCGATACTTCCGGAATACTGTCCAAATCAAATTGAGTTGATTGATCTAAAGTGAAATTCAGACGGCCGCCCATGACGCTGGCCAGTTCTTCAAGTCCCTCTTTGTTCATAGAGGAGAACAATTGAATCGAGAAGTCCAGTTTCATTTTTTTTAATGCGGCTTTGACTTCCTGAAGCGCTTTAGAGGCAGGGCCACGATTCAGCTTATCTGATTTGGTTAAAAGAACATGCACAAACAAATGACGTGAATAAGCCCATTCCAGCATCATCACATCAAAGTGTTGTAGCGGATGACGAATATCCATCAACAGCACCAAGCCCTGTAAGCTTTTGCGATGAATCAGATAATTTTCCAGTTCTTTTTGCCAAACAATTTTCATCGCCTCTGGTACGGCAGCATAGCCATAGCCTGGTAAATCGACCAGACGCTGATCTGGATTACCCAAGCTAAAAAAGTTAATCATCTGGGTGCGGCCGGGTCTTTTTGATGCACGTGCCAACTGTTTCTGGTTGGTCAGGGCATTAATCGCACTGGATTTACCGGCATTGGAGCGACCGGCAAAAGCAATTTCATAGCCTGTATCTTCTACACAAAGACTGAGTTTTGGTGCACTCATTAAAAATTCGGCTTTGCGTAGCCAGTTGAGTGAGCGCACAGAATATTCAGTAATAGCAGAATCAACTTTTTTCTCGTAGCTGATCTTTTGCTTGGGTGCATGGGCTGTCTTACTGTTTTTGGATTTTCCTCTGCTGTGGTGCATAACTCAACTTCAATAAATGATCTACAAAGAAACATTATAAAGGAAGTCGCACAGGCAAGCGAACTTTGCTTTGCAATGCTATTGCAACTTAATCCATCAGGTTAATTAAACCGATTGGAGAAACAGTACTAAAATGAGATTGGTTAGATGGGGTGAGCACATCGGCCAGGGTATATTGGTTCAGGCTTTGGTAAAACTGTTCCAGCGCATGGTCGAGAATACCTTTTAAACCACAATTGCTACGCAGTACGCAGGGTGGGGTATTACATTCGACAATCACATGATTTTCACCCTGCAAGCTACGCACGATCTCACCGAGTTTTAGATTTAGTGTAGTAGGATTTAAGCGGATGCCGCCGCCTTTACCGCGTGTGGCAATAATCCAGTCTTGTTTCGACATGAAATGCACAATCTTCATTAAATGATTTTGTGACACATACAAATCTCGCGCAATTTCCGCAATCGTATACAGCGTATCTCGCGGCTGGGAGATGTACATTAAAATACGCAAAGCATAGTCGGTAAATTTGTTTAATTGCATGATCGCACTAATATCTTTAAGAATTAAATAGATAAGGGCTAGTCTAGCATAACCAGACTAGCCCCACCTATTCAGCTTGAAGCGAGGGCTTAGTGGTGAACCCCACCTGTACCAAATGCTTCACTATGAATATTTTCAGCAGGAATACCGCGGGCAACGAGTGCTTTTTGCTGTTCTGCCATAAATGGCATTGGGCCGCAAAGGTAGTAATCGGCATTGACTGGTAACAGCGCTGCATCAACTGTACTCAGATCCAGACGACCTGCTACATCATAATCCTCACCCAGTTTGTCAGCTTGATGTGGAAATTCATAAGCAGTAAGGGTGCTTAAGCGCGGATATTTTGCTTTCAGGTCATGAATATGCTGGTGCATCGCATGAACCTGTTTGCTACGGCAAGCATGGATAAAGGTCACAGGTTGTGGCATATCCAGAGTCACCAGCTGGTTCAGCATCGCGATCATTGGCGTCAGGCCAACACCACCACTGATAAACACATTACGTTTAGCTGGATCGATCAGGTAGAAGTTACCTGTTGGTGCAGATACTTCAATTTCTGAACCTTCCGGCAAACCATGTAGAGTGTTAGACACCCAACCTGCAACTTGATCTGCGCCATTGCCCGGTTCACGTTTAACTGAAATACGCAAATAGTCTGCTTGAGGGCTGGTTGAAAGCGTATATTGACGCGGCTGTTTTAAGCCGAGTTCTTCTACGAATACACGAACTGAAATATATTGACCCGCTTCATATTTCGGTAAATCGCCACCATCTACCGGTTGTAGATAGATTGAAGTAATCTCGTCACTTTCTACTACTTTTCGGGCAATTTTGAAATTGCGCCAGCCTAACCAGCTACCTTTGGTTTGCTGATGCTGCTCATAGATCGTTTTTTCAGTGCTGATGAACAAGTCAGCCAATTGACCATAAGCTGTAGCCCAAGCATCAATTAATGGATCTTCCATCGGGATGCTTAATACTTCACTAATAGAATGCAGCAGGTTTTCACCCACAATATTATAGTCTGGCGCTTGAATGTTTAAGCTCACGTGTTTATGCGCGATCAGCTCAACCACAGGTAAAAGTACAGATGGGTCTTCAATATTTTCGGCATAGGCCAATACAGCGCCGGCAAGAGCTTGCGCCTGTGCACCACTGCGTTGGTGACCCATATTAAACGTTTCTTTAAGGGCAGGGTTGTTGCCTAACATGCGGTTATAAAAATAGCCCGTGAGTGCCACACCATTTTCGCGGAGTACAGGCACTGTTGCTTTTACAAGGTCAATTTGCTGCGGAGTCATGTTTGATCTCTCATGGCTGTTTATTTATAAGATGTATTTAAAATACATCTTAAAGCATGCCTTGTAAATACATCTTTTAATAAAACCATAAAAAAATTATGGGATATCTGAATATCCCATAATTTTAAAAATCTTGATAGGAATAAATCGTGCTATTTTCACTGAAAAAGCAGTCATGAAACTCGCGGACAATTCTCCCCGGTATCATCTCCGAGCCTGCGTGCGCAGTTTGATAAATCGATCAGTATCTTTTATGAACTTTTTAGGTTGCCTAAGTCGCGTGTTCTAATTCCTTTTGTTGCTCACCGGTTAGAGGTCACTGTTCCTTGGCTTGCTGTTTTGCAAATTCTGCTTGTTTGGCATTTTTTTGAGGTTCGGCCACTTGGGTTTTGCAGCATTTCAAAAGCACTATTCCGATCGACACTCTGTTCATAAATAAGAGTGACTGTTTTTTTAGTTTCAGTTAAACCGACAAGCAGACCATGCCGACTGGTAAGCTGTGAGCATAAGACAATGTCTTGCATGGTATTTGTGGTTTTTTAGCAATACCAAGGGGTGCTCACATAACTTTTCCTATTGTTTATTATTCATTTTTAGGCTTTTTCATGTGTTCTAGGGCGTACTGGATATCTTGAATCAAATCTTGCGGATGTTCCAGTCCGATACAAAAACGAACCAAAAAGCCATCTTTTAAATGTGAATGTTTCAGTACACGCATGTCTTTTAAGTTATAGAGCATGACCAGGCTAACAGGACCACCCCAGCTAAAGCCGAGCTTAAACAGGTTTAAGCTGTCACAGAAATTGCGAATATCTTGCAGCTTATAAGAATGATCAAAAATCACGCTAACCAGGCCGGCACTTTGACCTGTCTTACAAATATCTTTCCAGTATTGATGTCCAGCGCAATCTGGATCGGCTGGATGTAAAACTTGAACAAGCTCAGTTTGCTGTTTGAGCCACTTCATTAAAGTCAGTGCGCTTTCGGACTGATGCTGATAACGCAGTTGCATCGAAGCCAGACTGCGTTGTACCTGCGCCACATCATCACCAGAAACACTAATGCCCTGAATGGCATGGGTACGGAACAGTTTGTGATGCAGGGTTTTATCTCGTGTAACAACTGAGCCCATCAAGATGTCGCCACCACCGCTTGGATATTTGGTCAGGGCATGAACCGTGATATCGACACTTAAATGCTCTTCGCCAAAATCAAAAGCATTAAAAGCCAGACCTGCGCCCCAGGTATTATCCAGCGCCGTCAAAATATGATGTGCCTGGGCTTTTTTGATTAAACCGACCAGATCTGGAAACTCCAGTGTGACTGAACCGGCCGCTTCCAGCCAAAGCAGTTTTGCTTTTTCACTTGGTGTAAAGGTTTCGACCTCAAGCGGGTTATACACTTTGACCGCAATGCCATAACGCGTTTCCAGATTGCGCAGATGTTCCATGTTTGGGCCATAGATGTTATCGGCAACCCAGACTTCATCACCTTGGCTCAAGAAACAAGAATTCACCAGGTTAATGGCGGATAAACCGCTCGGCGCAAGTAGGCAGTATTCACCCCCTTCAATTTGCGCGATGTTATCGCCTAAGGTGAATGTCGTGGGTGTGCCGTGGGTGCCGTAGCTATAGTCATAAGCATCGGTCCAGTGGCGATTAAATAGCGCATCAGTATTCTCAAAAATAATGGTCGATGCACGAAACAGGGGAGGTTGAACCGTAGAAATGGATTGAGGGGCTTTTCGTGGTGCATGAATCAGGGTGGTTTGAGCGTTTTTTTTCACGTGAATGCCCTTAAATGTAATCAAATATTACCTTAGCTTAAGAGAATCTGTGACTCACTGCCAGTTCGGTTGTGAATTGTTAAAAAAATTGGTCCTTGAAAAAAGTTGGCTTCATTTTTGCAAAACCTAAAACTATCTAGCTAAAAAATAGGTTGAGGAGCATGAAGTCGCATTTAAAAGTGCATTATTTTCAGCATATTGCTGGTGAAGGCTATGGTAGTTGTCATGAGTTTTTAAAGCAGTATCAGGCGTACATTAGTGCGACTGAGTTTTTTGCTTTACCGTTGGATCGTCCTTTAGAGATTGAGGCTTTGCCAAGGGTTGAGGACGTCGATTTACTGATCATCATGGGCGGAACCATGAGTGTCAATGATGAGGCGAATTTCCCCTGGTTAAAGATAGAGAAACGCTGGTTGCGTCGTTATCTGTCACATGGCAAACCGGCAATCGGTTTATGCCTGGGTGGACAATTGATTGCCAATGCATTGGGGGCGGGCGTCAGTCGTAATCCTGAGCAGGAATTGGGCTGGGCCACGGTACACAAGGTAGCCAATCTACCGCAAGAATGTTTTAGCTTACCCGAACAGTTCAATATTCTGCAATGGCATAGTGAAAGCTTTGAAATACCCAAAGGGGCAGTGCATCTGGCAGAAAACCAAGCCTGTCGTAATCAGATGTACCAGTTGGGCAAAAATGTGCTCGGTTTTCAGTTTCATCCAGAGAGTACCCCAGAAACCCTGTCTTTATTTTTGGAAGATGAGGAGCAGCTTGCACAATTTTCAGGAAAATATGTTCAGGATCTCTCTGAATTAAAAAAGACCCATAAAAATAAGTTTGTTGAAGGAAATCAGATATTAAATCGAGCTATAGAATATGTCTTGGCGAAAACTGCCCCGCATTCAGAAAATAAACTCTTGTTTTAGGGGGTAAATTGAAAACTTGGATAAAACCATAAAAGGGATTTGCTTATGCATTAAACAATGGCTATAATAAGCGACCCTTCGATAGGAAGGGGGTTAACTGCGAATAAAGTAGTTAACTATCGTTACAGTCGTGGCATCGATCACGACCTTAGTGATATTTCACTGCTCTTGACACTTACCCGTATTAAAGTGGGGTGAGATGCGTCAGGAGTGATTCTTTATATATTTGGCTTGGAGTTTACTGGTATGTCTAACCAGAGAATTCGTATCCGTCTTAAGTCTTTTGATCATCGCCTGATTGATCAATCTGCTCAAGAAATCGTAGAAACCGCAAAACGTACTGGAGCACAAGTGTGTGGTCCAATTCCAATGCCAACACGCATTGAACGTTTTAACGTTTTAACATCACCACACGTAAACAAAGACGCGCGTGACCAGTACGAAATCCGTACTTACAAGCGTTTGATCGACATCGTTCAACCTACAGACAAAACTGTAGATGCATTGATGAAGTTAGATCTTGCAGCTGGTGTTGATGTTCAGATCGCATTGGGTTAAGGCTTTCGGGTTAATTAACACTCTAAGTTAATTAGGCCGCTTTTTTAGAGGTTTATGCACATGGCTATTGGTTTAGTCGGTCGCAAGTGCGGTATGACACGTATCTTTACAGATGCTGGTGTTTCTGTGCCTGTTACAGTGATTGAGGTTGATCCTAACCGCATCACTCAAATCAAAACGCTTGAAACTGATGGTTATCAAGCGATTCAAATCACTACTGGTGAACGTCGCGAATCTCGCGTAACTAACGCTCAGAAAGGCCACTTCGCGAAAGCAGGTGTTGCAGCTGGTCGTCTAGTTCAAGAATTCCGCGCTACAGAAGCTGATCTTGAAGGTCGTGAAGTTGGTGGTACGCTTACCGTTGAATTGTTCCAGGTTGGTCAAGTCGTTGACGTAACTGGTCAATCTAAAGGTAAAGGTTTCCAAGGTGGTGTTAAGCGTTGGAACTTCCGTACGCAAGATGCAACTCACGGTAACTCGCTTTCTCACCGTGTTTTAGGTTCTACTGGTCAAAACCAGACTCCTGGTCGCGTATTCAAAGGCAAAAAAATGGCTGGCCATTTAGGTGCTGAACGCGTAACTACACAGGGTCTTGAGATCGTTGCTATCGACACAGAACGTTCAGTTCTTGTTGTTAAAGGCGCGGTTCCTGGTGCTACTGGTGGCGACGTAATCGTTCGTCCTACGATCAAGGCCTGAGGGGAAATAACGTGAATTTAAATACTGTTTCCGGCTCTGCTGTTGAATTATCAGAAGTTGCGTTCGGTCGTGAATTTAATGAAGCTCTTGTTCACCAAGTGGTTACAGCTTATTTAGCTGGTGGCCGTCAAGGTTCAAAAGCTCAGAAATCACGTGCAGACGTTTCTGGCGGTGGCCGCAAGCCATTCCGTCAAAAAGGTACTGGCCGTGCTCGTGCTGGTTCTATTCGTAGCCCAATCTGGGTTGGCGGTGGTAAAACTTTTGCTGCTCGTCCACAAGACTGGTCTCAAAAAGTAAACCGTAAAATGTACCGCGGTGCTATGCAATGCATCATGGCTGAACTTGTTCGTCAAGATCGCCTAATTTTAGTTGATGAGTTTGCTGTTGCAGCTCCAAAAACTAAAGAATTGCTTGCAAAGCTTAACGACTTGAATGCAACTCGTGCATTGATCGTTACCGATGCTGTTGATGAGAACTTGTATCTTGCTGCACGCAATATTCCACACGTAGATGTGGTTGATGCTGCTGCAATCGATCCGGTTAGCTTGATTGCGTTCGACAAAGTTGTTATGTCTGTAGCTGCTGCTAAGAAAATTGAGGTAGAACTCGGATGAACAACGAACGTATCTATCAAGTCCTGCAAGGACCTGTATTCTCAGAAAAAGCACAAGTTTTAGGTGAAACTGCTGGTGTTCAAGTGTTTAAAGTTGCTATCAACGCAAACAAGCTTGAAATCAAAAAAGCAGTGGAACAACTCTTTGGTGTAGAAGTTGTTAAAGTTAACACGACTATCACTAAAGGTAAGTCTAAACGCTTTGGTAAAACATTAGGACGTCGTTCTGATGTTAAAAAAGCATACGTCACCCTGAAAGCTGGCCAAGATGTTGAAATGGCTGACTTGGGCGATACCGCTGAAAGCACAGCGGAATAAGGACGAGAATTATGCCTATTCAAAAATGTAAGCCAACGTCTCCAGGACGTCGCTTTGTAGAGAAAGTGGTTCATGATCACCTTCACAAAGGCGCACCGTACTCTCCGTTGGTTGAAGCTAAAAAACGTACTGGCGGCCGTAACAATAACGGTCACATCACGACTCGTCACGTTGGTGGCGGTCATAAGCAGCACTACCGTCTAGTTGACTTTAAACGTAACAAAGATGGTATTCCTGCAACTGTAGAGCGTATCGAATACGATCCTAACCGTACTGCACACATTGCACTTGTATTGTATGCTGATGGTGAGCGTCGTTATATCATCGCTCCTAAAGGCCTTCGCGCTGGCGATAAAGTACAGTCTGGTAACGATGCTCCAATTCGTCCAGGTAACTGCTTGCCGCTTCGCAACATGCCAATCGGTTCTACTCTTCACAACATCGAACTTAAAATCGGTAAAGGCGCGCAGATTGCTCGTTCAGCTGGTACTTCAGTTCAGCTGTTGGGTCGTGACGGTTCTTACGCTATCGTTCGTCTACGTTCAGGCGAGATGCGTAAAATTCACGTTGAATGTCGCGCTGTGTTAGGTGAAGTATCTAACTCGGAAAGCAATCTTCGTTCGCTTGGTAAAGCTGGTGCATCGCGCTGGCGTGGTGTTCGTCCTACCGTTCGTGGTATGGCAATGAACCCAGTTGACCATCCGCACGGTGGTGGTGAAGGGCGTAACAAAGGTATTCAACCTGTAAGCCCATGGGGTCAAAAAGCTAAAGGGTACAAGACACGTACCAATAAGCGTACGACTAAGATGATCATTCGCGACCGTCGCGTTAAGTAACAAGTAAAGGAATCTGACAATGCCTCGTTCTCTGAAAAAAGGCCCATTCGTCGATGCGCACTTGTTCGCTAAGGTTGAAGCGGCTATCGCGGCTAATAACCGTAAGCCGATCAAAACTTGGTCGCGTCGTTCGATGATCCTACCGGATTTTGTTGGTTTAACAATTTCTGTACACAATGGCCGTAACCACGTTCCTGTGATCGTTTCTGAACACATGGTTGGTCACAAGCTTGGTGAATTTGCACCAACTCGTACCTATCGCGGTCACGGTGTTGACAAGAAATCTAAACGTTAATGGGTGCTATGATGGAAGTAACTGCTAAATTACGCGGTGCCGCTATCTCGGCACAAAAAGCTCGTTTGGTTGCAGATCTTATCCGCGGCAAATCTGTTGCGCACGCGCTTAACATCCTTAACTTCAGCAACAAAAAAGCTGCAGTTCTAGTTAAGAAAGCGTTGGAATCTGCGATTGCAAACGCTGAACACAATAACAGTTTAGATGTAGACGACCTTAAAGTTTCTACGATCTACGTTGATGAAGGCATGAGCCTGAAACGTATTATGCCACGTGCTAAAGGCCGTGCAGATCGTATTACTAAGCGTACTTGTCACATCACCGTTAAGGTAGGGGTTTGATATGGGTCAGAAGGTTCATCCAATCGGTATCCGCCTAGGTGTTGTGAAACGTCATAACGCTAACTGGTATGCGAATCCGAAACAATACGCTGAATACTTGCTTAAAGATCTTCAAGTTCGTGAGTTTTTAATCAAAAAACTTAAAAACGCGATGATCAGCAACATTCTTATCGAACGTCCTACAGGCGCTGCTAAAGTAACTATTAGCACTGCTCGTCCTGGTATCGTAATCGGTAAAAAAGGCGAAGATATTGAGAAACTACAACGCGAATTAACATCTATCATGGGTGTTCCTGCGCAAGTAAGTATCAATGAAATTGATCGTCCAGACTTAGACGCGCGTCTAGTTGCTGAAGCAATCGCTTCTCAATTGGAAAAACGTGTAATGTTCCGTCGTGCTATGAAGCGTGCAGTACAAAACACAATGCGTGCTGGTGCTAAAGGTATCAAAGTAGAAGTTTCAGGCCGTTTAGGTGGTGCTGAGATTGCTCGTACTGAGTGGTATCGTGAAGGTCGTGTACCTCTACATACGCTTCGTGCAGATATCGACTATGCGACTATGCGTGCTGAGACTACTTACGGTACGATTGGTGTTAAAGTTTGGATCTTCCGTGGTGAGATTTTGGGCGGCATGAAACAAGTCATGAACCCAGCTCCAGCAGAAGAACGTCCAGCTAAACGCGGTCGTGGTCGTGGTGAAGGTCAAGAGCGTCGTGGTCGTCGCAATGATCGTTCTGCTGAAAAAGGAGAATAATCCATGTTGCAACCTAAGCGTACTAAATTCCGTAAAGTGCAGAAAGGCCGTAACACTGGTCTAGCACACCGCGGTAGCACAGTATCTTTCGGTACTATTGCACTTAAATCAGTTGAACGTGGTCAAATGACTGCGCGTCAAATTGAAGCAGCGCGTCGTACAATTAGCCGTCGTATTAAGCGTGGTGGTAAGATCTTTATCCGTGTATTCCCGGACAAACCGATTACTTCTAAGCCGCTTGAAGTGCGTATGGGTAAAGGTAAAGGTTCTGTGGAATATTGGGTTTGCCAAATCAAACCAGGTAAAGTCTTGTACGAAATTGATGGTGTTAACGAAGAATTGGCTCGCGAAGCGTTTACGCTTGCAGCAGCTAAGCTTCCGTTTAAAACCGCTATCGTGACTCGGACGGTAATGTAATGAAAACTAAAGATCTACGTGAAAAGTCGGTAGAAGAGTTGACAGCTTTGCTTGATGAGCAACAGCTTAACCAATTCCGTCTTCGTATGGCGAAAGCAACTGGTCAATTGGGTAAATCGCATGAAGTTGCACTTACTCGTCAGACGATTGCTCGTATTAAGACCCTCCTTACCGAAAAACAGGGGAACGGACAATGAGTGATAAAACAGTCCGCACGTTAACTGGCAAAGTTGTAAGCGACAAGATGGATAAATCTATCGTTGTTCTTATTGAACGCCAAGTTCAACACCCGTTGTATGGCAAATTAATCCGCCGTTCAACAAAATTACATGCTCATGATGAGAACAACACAGCGAAAGCTGGTGATGTTGTAACCATTAAAGAAAGCCGCCCAATTTCTAAAACTAAGTCTTGGACTCTAGTTGAAGTTGTTGAAGCAGCTGCTGAGTAATTAACGTTCTTGTTGCATCATCGGTCAATTTCGAGTACTCTTTGAGCCTTTCGAAATTTCGACCGGTGTTGCTCGGTTTTGGAGTAGGGCAATGATTCAGACCGAAACGATGCTCGACGTAGCAGACAACAGTGGTGCACGCCGCGTACAATGTATTAAAGTACTTGGTGGCTCGCATCGTCGTTATGCTTCTGTTGGCGACATTATTAAAGTTACTGTAAAAGAAGCAATTCCACGCGCACGTGTTAAAAAAGGTGACGTGATGAATGCAGTTGTGGTTCGTACAAAATTCGGTATCCGTCGTGCAGACGGTTCAGTGATTCGTTTCGACGATAACGCTGCTGTTATTTTGAACACCAACAAAGCGCCGATTGCAACTCGTATTTTCGGACCAGTGACTCGTGAACTTCGTACTGAACAGTTCATGAAAATTATTTCATTGGCTCCTGAAGTTCTATAAGAGGCGATCATGGCTAAGATTAAAAAAGGCGATCAAGTAATTGTGATCGCAGGTAAAGAAAAAGGCAAACAGGGTACTGTTCTGTCTGTTTCTAATGACCGTGTTAAGGTTGAAGGCCTTAACTTGGTGAAGAAGCACCAAAAGCCGAACCGTGCTACAGGCGCTGAAGGTAGCGTTGTAACTCAGGAAGCTTCGCTTCATATTTCAAACGTGGCAGTTTTTAATGCTACAACCCAAAAGGCTGACCGTGTTGGTTACCAAGTGATTGATGGCGTGAAAACTCGCGTATTCAAATCAAATGGTGAATCAGTGGCGGTAGCGAAGTAATAGGTTGATATAGGCCATGGCCAGACTTAAAACACGTTACAATGACGAACTTAAAGCTCAGTTATTAGAGACTTTAGGCGTTAAAAATGTGATGGAAATTCCTCGCATCACTAAAATCACGATCAACATGGGTGTTGGCGCAGCTGCTGCTGACAAAAAACTCCTTGATGGTGCTCTTTCAGATATGCAAGCTATCGCTGGTCAAAAACCAGTACTTACGTTAGCTCGTAAATCAATCGCTGGTTTTAAAATCCGTGATGGTTGGCCGATCGGTTGTAAAGTTACTTTACGCGGCGAACGTATGTACGAATTCTTAGACCGTTTGATCTCGATTGCGATCCCTCGTATCCGTGACTTCCGTGGTTTCTCTGCGAAATCATTCGACGGTCGTGGTAACTACTCAATGGGTCTTAAGGAACAGATCATGTTCCCTGAAATCGATTTTGACAAGATTGATCGTATTCGTGGTATGGATATTACCATTACTACGACTGCTCGCACCGATGACGAAGGCCGTGCGCTTATGCGTGCATTCGGCTTCCCGTTCAAATAAGAGGTCGATATGGCTAAGAAAGGTATGATTAATCGCGAATTGAAACGCGAAGCTACTGTTGCTAAATACGCTGCAAAACGTGCTGAATTAAAAGCTGTTATTGCAAACGTAAATGCATCAGACGAAGAACGTTTCGAAGCGATGATGAAATTGCAGGCATTACCACGTAATGCATCTCCAGTACGTCTACGTAACCGTTGTGGTTTAACTGGTCGTCCGCATGGCTATTTCCGTAAGTTCGGCTTAAGCCGTAACAAATTACGTGAAACAGTAATGCAAGGTGATGTACCTGGCGTTGTTAAGGCAAGCTGGTAAGGAGCACTATAAATGAGTATGCAAGATACCGTTGCCGACATGCTAACACGTGTTCGTAACGCACAAATGGCGAAGAAACAAACTGTTTCTATGCCTAATTCTAAGTTGAAAGTTGCAATTGCTAACTTACTTCAACAAGAAGGTTACATTTCTAACGTAGAAGTTGCGGAAGCTGAAGGCAAACCAACTTTAACAATTACGTTAAAATATTTTGAAGGCAAGCCAGTGATTGACACTGTGAAACGCGTAAGCCGTCCAGGTCTACGTCAGTATCGCGGTAAAGATGCACTTCCAAGCGTTAAGCAAGGTTTAGGTATTGCAATTGTTTCTACAAGCAAAGGCATCATGACTGATCGCGCTGCACGTGCTGCAGGCGTTGGTGGTGAAGTTATTGCTTTTGTTTCTTAATAGGTGATTCCTCATGTCTCGTGTGGCTAAAGCCCCAGTAACTGTACCGAATGGTGTAACAGTTACTCAGAACGGCCGGCAGGTCGAAGTGAAAGGCACTAAAGGTACATTGTCTTTCAACCTGCATGCGCTGGTCGAGCTTAAACAGGAAGACGGTACTCTGGCTATTGCTCCAGTACAAGAGTCGAAAGACGCTTGGATGCAAGCTGGTACTGCTCGCGCTGTGCTTAACAACCTTGTAAAAGGTGTTAGCGAAGGTTTCGAACGTAAGTTACAGCTTATCGGTGTTGGTTATAAAGCTGCGGTTAAAGGTGATGTTGTTCATCTTAACCTTGGTTTCTCTCACCCGATCGATTATGCACTTCCTGCAGGTGTAACTGCTGAAACTCCAACTGCAACTGAAATCGTACTTAAGTCTGCTGACAAAGCAGCTTTAGGTCAGGTTGCTGCAGATATCCGTGGTTACCGTCCACCAGAGCCGTATAAAGGCAAAGGTGTTCGTTATTCTGACGAAGTTGTACTTCGTAAAGAAGCTAAGAAGAAATAAGGCGCGAGGTTCTTATGAACGAAAAGAAACAATCCCGTTTGCGTCGTGCGAAAAGCACACGCTTGCACATCCGTGCATTGGGTGCGACTCGTTTGTGTGTAAACCGCACTCCGCGTCACATCTATGCTCAAGTTATCTCTGCAGATGGTGGCAAAGTATTAGCGCAAGCTTCTACTTTAGACGCTACTCTACGTGCAGGTACAACTGGTAACGTTGAAGCAGCTCAAAAAGTAGGTGCTTTAATCGCAGAACGCGCTAAAGCAGCTGGTGTTACTAAAGTTGCATTTGACCGTTCTGGTTTTAAATATCATGGTCGTATCAAAGCCTTGGCTGATGCTGCTCGTGAAAACGGCTTGGAGTTCTAATCATGGCTAAAGTTGAACAAAACGAAGGTCTTGTTGAAAAGCTGGTTGCCGTTGATCGTGTAGCCAAAGTTGTTAAGGGTGGTCGTATCTTCTCTTTCACAGCATTAACTGTTGTGGGTGATGGTAATGGTCGCGTAGGTTTTGGTCGTGGTAAAGCACGTGAAGTTCCAGCTGCTATCTCTAAAGCACTTGAAGCTGCTCGTCGCAACATGATTACTGTTGACCTTGTTGATGGTACGTTACAGCACCCAATTCATGCACGTCATGGCGCTAGTCGCGTATTCATGCAGCCTGCCTCTGAAGGTACAGGCGTAATTGCTGGTGGCGCTATGCGTGCAGTTCTAGAAGCTGTAGGTGTACGTAACGTTTTGACTAAATGCCGTGGTTCTACTAACGCTGCTAACGTAGTTAACGCAACTTTCAACGGTTTGCGTGATATGACTACTCCTGAGAAGGTTGCTGCGAAACGTGGTCTTTCAGTAGAACAAATTCAAGGGTAATCAATCATGAAAACGATTAAAGTTACCCAGACTAAATCTGCATCGCACCGCTTGAAAAATCATAAGCTGAGCCTGCAAGGTTTAGGTCTGCGTCGTATTGGTCATACTGTAGAAGTGCAAGATACGCCTTCTAACCGTGGTATGATCAACCAAGTCTACTATATGGTTAGTGTAGAGGAATAAGCCATGACTCTGCGTTTAAATACAATTGCACCTGCAGAAGGTGCTAAACGTGACAACCTTCGTGTAGGCCGTGGTATCGGTTCTGGCGTTGGTAAGACCGGTGGCCGTGGTGTCAAGGGTCAAAACTCACGTAAGAGCGGTGGTACTCGTCCAGGTTTCGAAGGCGGTCAAACAGCACTTTATCGTCGTTTGCCTAAATTCGGCTTCACTAGCCAATTGGCTTTGAAAACTGCTGAAGTACGTTTATCTGAGCTTGCTAAAGTTGAAGGCGACATCGTGTCTCTAGAAACTTTAAAAGCGGCGAACGTTGTACGTAAAGACATGATCCGTGCTCGTATCGTACTTTCTGGTGAAATTACTCGTGCATTCACTGTTCAAGGTGTTGCATTGACTAAAGGCGCTAAAGCTGCTGTTGAAGCTGCTGGCGGCAAAGTCGAGGAGTAATCCCCAGTGTCTATGACTCCTAGTTCTTCAGGTCATGTCAACATGATGAAAGGCCAACCATTTCATGTGAAATACCGTGAAATTATTCGTCGAATGATGTTTCTCATTGGTGCGTTGTTGGTGTTTCGGCTAGGAGCGCATATTCCAGTACCGGGCATCAATAATGCGGCCCTAGAAAACCTGTTTAATGCAAACCAAGGTACTATCCTTGGTTTGTTTAACATGTTTTCCGGTGGTGCATTAGAACGAATGTCTATTCTTGCTCTTGGGATCATGCCCTACATTTCTGCATCGATTATCGTGCAGCTGATGTCGACAGTGGTTCCTTCGCTGGAAGCTTTGAAAAAAGAAGGCGAGCAAGGCAAACGTAAAATAAATCAATACACACGACAAGGCACATTATTTCTGGCGCTTGTACAAGCGATCGGGATGTGTGCAGGCTTGATCAGTCAGGGGATTACCCTGAATACTGGTCTGGCTTTTTATATTCCTGCAGTAACCTCATTGGTTGCGGGAACCATGTTCTTGATGTGGTTGGGTGAGCAGATTACCGAACGTGGGGTGGGGAATGGTATTTCCATGATCATCTTCGCGGGTATTGTTGCCGGATTGCCTAATTTAATTATGCAATCTTTGTCATCTGTAGATAATGGCCAGACCAGCCTGATTGGCTTGGTAATTTTTGGTCTGTTGTCTCTGGGTGTTTTGGCAGCCATCGTGTTTATCGAGAAAGCGCAGCGTCGTATTCCGGTCAACTATGCTCAAAAACAACAAGGTCGTCGTGTATTTACTGCACAGCAGACACATTTGCCATTGAAAATTAATATGGCGGGTGTGATTCCGGCAATTTTTGCCAGCTCATTGCTGTTGTTCCCTGCGAGCTTAGGCCAGTGGGTGGGTAGTGCAGATCCGAATGCCGGATTTATTCAGCGTAGCCTGCAAGATGTAGCATTGGTATTGTCGCCTGGTCAGCCGTTGTATTTGGTGCTCTTTGGTGCGTTAATTATCTTTTTCTGTTACTTCTATACAGCACTGGTATTTAGTCCTAAAGAAGTGTCAGAGAACTTGAAACGCAGCGGAGCTTATGTGCCTGGTATACGTCCAGGTGAGCAAACTGCTCGTTACTTAGATCATATTCTCAGTCGTTTGACATTTATTGGCGCGATTTACATCACCGTCATTTGTTTGATGCCGATGGTGTTGCAAAGTTCATTTGGTATTCCATTCTATTTGGGTGGTACTTCTTTGCTGATTGTTGTGGTAGTAGTGATGGACTTTATGGCTCAGCTGCAGTCACACCTCACCTCGCACCAGTATGATAATCAAACGTTAATGAGAAAAACGACAGCTCATCCTAAGGGATAAGCGCACTTAGAGGTTTCATCATGAAAGTACAAGCTTCTGTTAAGAAAATTTGTGGTAGCTGTAAAGTTATCCGTCGTAATGGGGTTATCCGCGTAATTTGTAGCGCAGAACCTCGTCATAAGCAGCGTCAAGGTTAATCTGATTAAGACCTGTTGATTTCTGTAGGCGAATTGGGTTATTATCCGCCCCTCAAGATTTTTGTGGGGCGGTTGATTATCTACTGCCTTTTTGGAGAAAATTGAATGGCTCGTATTGCCGGTGTAAACATTCCGGATAACAAGCACGCTGTTATCTCTCTAACGTATATCTTTGGTATTGGTCGCCATACTTCAAAAGCTATTTTAGCTGCTGCGGGTATTGCTCCAACGACTAAGATCCGTGAATTAGATGACGCTCAGCTTGATGCGATTCGTGCAGAAGTTGCTAAGGTTCCGACCGAAGGTGATTTACGTCGCGAAATTTCCATGAACATTAAACGTTTAATGGATTTAGGCTGCTATCGCGGTCTTCGTCATCGTCGCAGCTTGCCTGTCCGCGGTCAACGCACCAAAACTAACGCTCGTACCCGTAAAGGTCCGCGCAAACCTATTAAGAAATAAGATTTCTGGAAGCTAAAAGATGGCTAAAGATACTCGCGCACGCAAGAAGGTCACTCGTACCGTCTCTGAAGGTGTCGCACACATTCACGCTTCTTTTAATAACACCATTGTGACTATTACCGATCGTCAAGGTAATGCACTGGCTTGGGCCACTTCAGGTGGACAAGGCTTCCGTGGATCACGTAAATCAACTCCGTTCGCTGCTCAGGTAGCTGCTGAAGTTGCTGGTAAAGCTGCTTTAGACTACGGTTTGAAAAACTTGGACGTCCTTGTAAAAGGTCCTGGTCCTGGTCGTGAATCTGCGGTTCGTGCTTTAGGTGCAGTGGGTTATAAAATTAACAGCATTACCGATGTGACGCCAATCCCGCACAACGGTTGCCGTCCACCTAAAAAACGTCGCGTGTAAGGAGAAACATTCATGGCTCGTTATATTGGTCCAAAATGCAAACTCTCTCGCCGCGAAGGGACAGACCTGCAACTTAAATCAGGCGTTAAACCGTTTGATGTAAAAACTAAAAAACACGCTAAAGCTCCTGGCCAACATGGTGGAGCTCGTGGCGGTAAACAGTCTGAGTACTCACTACAATTACGTGAAAAACAAAAAGTACGTCGTATGTACGGTGTTTTAGAGCGTCAATTTAGTAACTACTACAAAGAAGCTGCTCGTGTTAAAGGCGCAACTGGTGAAAACTTGTTGAAGCTACTTGAAAGCCGTCTTGATAACGTTGTTTATCGTATGGGTTTCGGTTCTACTCGCGCAGAAGCTCGTCAGTTAGTATCTCACCGCAGCATCACTTTGAATGGCCGTCGTGTTAACATTGCGTCTATCCAAGTTAAAGCGGGTGATGTGATCGCAGTTCACGAAGGCGCTAAACAACAATTACGTATCAAAAACGCAATTGAATTAGCAACTCAACGTGGCATGCCTTCTTGGATGGAAATCGACCATTCTAAATTAGAAGGTACGTTCAAAGCTGCACCGGATCGTTCTGATTTACCTGCTGAAATCAACGAAAGCTTGATTGTAGAATTGTATTCTAAATAATCCTTGAGGAAGCAATATGACGCGTACTGCAAATGAGTTTCTAACTCCGCAAGCGATCAAGGTCGAAGCGGCAAGCGGGACCTCGGCAAAAGTTATTCTAGAACCTTTAGAGCGTGGCTTTGGTCATACTCTGGGTAATGCTTTACGTCGCATCCTTCTTTCTTCTCTACCTGGCGCAGCTGTGGTAGAAGTTGAGATTGAAGGGGTCGAGCACGAGTACAGTACTTTGGAAGGCTTGCAGCAGGACATCGTCGAGCTCTTGCTGAACCTAAAAGGATTGTCGATTAAGCTGTTCGATCAAAATGAAGCATACTTAACATTAGAGAAACAAGGTGCAGGCGACGTAACTGCGGCTGACCTTCGTTTACCTCATAATGTTGAAGTGGTTAACCCTGAACATTTGATCGGTACTTTAAGTGCCTCAGGCTCATTGAAAATGCGTCTGAAAGTTGCTCAAGGTCGTGGCTACGAGACTTCTGATTCACGCTTCCCAGAAGGCGAAACTCGCCCAGTGGGTCGCTTGCAGTTAGATGCTTCTTATAGCCCAATCAAACGTGTGTCTTATACAGTGGAAAACGCTCGTGTAGAACAACGTACTGACCTTGACAAATTGGTCATTGATCTTGAAACCAATGGTACTGTAGATCCTGAAGAAGCAATCCGCAAAGCGGCAACAATCTTGCAACAACAAATTGCAATCTTTGTTGACCTTCAGAAAGATCAAGCACCTGTGGCTCAAGAGCCGCGTGAAGAAGTTGACCCAATCTTGCTTCGCCCAGTAGATGATCTAGAGCTAACTGTTCGTTCTGCTAACTGTTTGAAAGCAGAAAACATTTACTACATTGGTGATCTTGTACAGCGTACTGAAGTTGAGTTGCTTAAAACTCCTAACTTGGGTAAAAAATCGCTTACTGAGATCAAAGATGTTCTGGCTTCTAAAGGCTTACAACTCGGCATGCGTTTAGAGAACTGGCCACCGGCTAGTCTCCGTATGGACGATCGTTTCGCCTATCGTAGCCGTTAATTAAGTAGGACTATCACCATGCGTCATCGTAATAGTGGTGTGAAATTAGGCCGTACAAGCAGCCATCGTAAAGCGATGTTCCAAAACATGGCTAACTCTTTGTTCGAGCACGAGTTGATCAAAACAACTGTGCCTAAAGCGAAAGAGTTACGTCGTGTAGCTGAGCCTTTAATCACTTTAGCTAAAAACGATACAGTAGCAAACCGTCGTTTGGCGTTTGCTCGTACTCGTTCAGCAGCAACTGTTGGTAAATTATTTACCGTTCTTGGCCCTCGTTACAAAGAGCGTAACGGCGGTTATCTACGTGTTCTTAAAGCGGGCTTCCGTGCAGGTGATGCTGCACCGATGGCTTACGTTGAGCTAGTAGATCGCGAAGTTAACTAATTTCGTGAAGAATAACGCGAGTTGTTCGAAAAGGTCGGTTGAATAAACCGGCCTTTTTTAATGTCTGAAATTTATTTTCAGGTATTTGCATCATGCAGAACTAATCTGAATCTGGCCTGAAAAGATAAAAAAATAATGGCTTTTTATCAAACTTGACATTGTGTATTGTCAATTTTGTGATTTAATAAAAACAGATAGTATCGCTTAGGTAAAAGAACAATATGGAAAAGCAAATCGATATTTTAATTGTGGGTGCGGGGATCTCGGGAATTGGTCTGGCAGCGCATCTTTCTAAACATTGTCCGCAGCGCTCATTTGAAATTATTGAGCGACGTGCCAGCATTGGCGGAACTTGGGATTTATTTAAATATCCGGGAATTCGTTCTGATTCGGATATGTCGACCTTTGGTTTTAATTTTAAACCCTGGAAAAAAGCCAGTGTACTTGCCGATGGCGCCTCGATTAAGGGCTATCTGGCCGAAGTAGTAGATGAATTTAATCTGGAATCGAAAATTCATTATCAACACCGTGTGTTAACCGCCAACTATGATTCTATGACCTGTAAATGGTCAGTAGAGATTGAGGATGAACACAGCAAGAAGCAGATCTGGATTGCGAATTTTGTACTGAGTTGTACCGGTTATTACAATTATGACCAAGGTTTTCAGCCTGAGTTTCCAAATCAGGAGGCTTTTAAAGGTCAATTCATTCATCCGCAGCATTGGCCGGAAAATTTAGATTATCAGGGCAAAAAAGTGGTGATCATTGGTAGTGGTGCCACCGCGATTACTTTAGTTCCAGCGATGGTCAAAGGCGGCGCCGGGCATGTGACCATGTTACAGCGTTCTCCGACCTATATCGCTTCAGTGCCCTCTATTGATATGATTTATGCAAAGATGCGGCAGTATCTACCAGAAGATGTGGCCTATAAAATTACCCGTGCCCGGAATATTGGGATGCAGCGCGGAATTTATGCCCTGGCACAAAAACAGCCAAAACTGTTAAAAACGCTGTTACTTAAATCCGTGCAGTTTCAGCTCAAAGGTAAAGTGGATATGAAACACTTTACCCCGAATTATGAGCCGTGGGATCAGCGCCTATGCGTGGTGCCGGATGGTGATCTGTTTAAAATTTTACGTGAAGGGCAGGCATCAGTTGTAACCGATCAGATCGAAAGCTTGACTGAAACCGGCATTCAGCTGAAATCGGGTCAACATCTGGAGGCAGATATTATCGTTTCAGCCACAGGCTTAAATATCCAGATTCTTGGTGGAATTCAGGCGACGATTGATGGTCAACCTGTCGATACCTCACAACATATGCTGTATAGAGGCATCATGGTGAGTGATGTGCCGAATATGGCGCTAATTATTGGTTATATCAATGCCTCTTGGACTTTAAAAGTGGATATTGCCGCTGAGTACATTTGCCGTTTGCTGAACTATATGGATCAGCAGGGCTATGCTGAAGTCATCGCTCAGGGTGATCAGACTGAATTGCTAGAGGATACTGTGATGGGTAGTCTCAGTTCGGGCTATATTGCCCGTGCCGCAGATGTGATGCCAAAACAAGGTAAACATGCACCGTGGAAAGTCAGCAACAATTATCTGGCAGATCGTAAGGAACTCAAACAAGCTTCGTTTGAAGATAGGGTGCTGAAATTTAAAAAAAACAGCAAGGCTCTCAAACATAAACCGCGTCTGGTCTCTTAAAGTCGGATATCGAACTAAAGAAAAAGGAGTCCTGAGTGACTCCTTTTTTATGCGTCCAGTTTACAGTGAACGTGCAATCAGTTCTTTCATGATTTCGTTGGTACCAGCATAAATCCGGTTGGCGCGGTTGTCGATATAGGCCCGGGCAATTGGATATTCCAGCATATAGCCATAACCACCATGCAATTGCAGGCATTCATCTACCACCTTGCTACACATTTCTGAAATCTTGTATTTGGCCGCAGCAGCGGCATCGATGCCTAGTTCTTGCTTGAGTTGCAGCTCCATGCAGCGATCCAGATAAGCGCGACAAAACTCGATTTCGGTACGCATTTCTGCCAGTTTAAAGCGGGTATTCTGAAAATGGCTAATACTCTTGCCAAAGGCCTGACGTTCCTTGGTGTATTTCACTGTATGTGCGAAAGCAGCTTCAGCGCCAGCCTGACACATAATTGCCACAATCAGGCGTTCCCAGGCCAGTTCTTTCATCAACATCATAAAGCCCATGCCTTCCAGACCGAGCAAGTTTTCTTGTGGTACGCGTACATCGTCAAAGAACAGCTCGCAAGTATCCTGGCCTTTCATGCCGATTTTATTCAGCGGTTTAGCTTTGCTAAATCCGGCCCGGTCGGCTTCGACCATAATCAATGAGAGATTGGCCGAGCCTTTGTCACTATGACCGGTCTTGCAGACCACAATCGCCATATCACAGAGATAGCCATTGGTAATAAAGATCTTGGATCCATTAATCACATAGTCATCGCCATCCAGTACCGCAGAGGTACGTACTGCTTGCAGGTCAGAGCCGGTTCCTGGTTCGGTCATGGCAATCGCGGTGACGACTTCTCCAGACGCCATTTTGGGTAACCACTGCTGTTTTTGAGCATCATTGCCAAAGTTCAGCAGGTAATTGGCGACAATATCTGAATGTAATGAAAACCCCGTGGCTGAATCACCAGCATAAGCCTGTTCTTCAATCAGAATCATGCTATACAGCCGGTCTACCCCAGAGCCGCCATATTGCTCTGGCATGGTGGCGCAGAGTAGTCCCAGTTCACCCGCTTTAGTCCAGAGCTCTCGATCCACATGCTGTTGCTTTTCATAGCGCTCGCTATGCGGAATAACTTCCTTTTCATAAAACTTGCGTACGGTTTGACGAAATGCTTCATGTTCGGCAGTAAAAAGCTGGCGGGGTAGCATCGGGGCAAGCGGGCGAATGGCTGCAGATTGCATCTTGTTATTCCTTATTCTGATCTGTTTGCTTTAAAGTAGGTCAAGCATAGATCAGCAACAATGAGCGGAATGTTCAAATAACTTAAATATGCTGATGCTTTTGGTCATTTGTATGAAATCCCTCGAAATTCAGCGATGGCTTCAGGTAAACTATTCCGGTTTATAACGAATTGGGGAAATTCGATGACTGATGACATCACCTTAGAAGAGCGCAAAGTGATTTATCGCGCGCGTCGTGGCCTAAAAGAGCTGGATGTGTATTTTGATCCCTACGTAAAAAACTACTACTTAACTGCTGATCCGTTTGAAAAGCAGATGTTTGCTGAGTTGGTCGATCAGGAAGATCCAGATCTGCTGGACTGGTTTATGGAAGTCTCTGAGCCGCCGCGTCCTGAATTAAAAGATTTGATCAAGAAGCTTAAATTTTACGTTCATGGATAATCGCTGTTTCAAGCTGAAACGCAGTTATTGTGCACTGGCGTTTCAGCTTTTTATTTTTGCACTGTTGATGTACCTGCTGTATCAGCTACTGCCAATTACAATTTGGCTATTGTGTGCTGTGATGGGACTGGTGATTTATCAGCTGTTTTATCGCAAGACGCCCCAGATTGAACAGTTTGAATATCTGGATGGACGTGAATGGTCATTGACGGCCAAATCTCGGCCCACCTGTCGGGTATGTGTTAGTCATGTGATTGATCATCAAGCTTATATTGTGGTGTATTTTCAGCACGCCAAGGCTCAGCCTTTATTGATCTGGTGTGACCAATTGCCGCTAAAACAATGGAAATCCCTGAAAGTTCTGACCAAACTTATCTAGTTGTCAGACAACGCTATTTTAATCACTTGATTGAAATTTTAATAAAACAGATACTTAGATCATTAACGCGCTTTCATTGTCAGACAAAAAATAATAATGACTTATCAGTAAGATAAATTGTATGACAATTTCCCACCTATGTTTTATTTTTAGCCTGTACATTGAACGCACCAACAGCAAATACGAGAGAACTCAATAGAATCTCCAGTGTGGATGTTTTTGATCGTAGTGATTGTTTCAGCTTTGGGGGTTGGACAATTCGCGACGGTGCTGAAGGATAAATTTTCATCTTAATCAAGCAGAGTTATTACCGGCTCTCTGTTTGTACAGTTAATAAGTAGCATGTGCTGAACCGTCGCAATGCTACTTTTTTTTGCCCAAAATTTGGGAATTCAACAGATCAAGTCAATTGCAGTCGGCCAGTTTGATGGCACAGTGTCTGGTCCGGATTAGAGTAAATACTCTTTTATTCACAAAATGCTTCTGATATCTTTAGCAGAAAGATGGACATAATCACAATTATAGAGGACAGGAAAATGTCAGGCGTCCGTAAAATATGCCAAGGTATGGCGACCATTGCAATAACAACAACAGTATTAACGGGGTGTTCCCATGTCATTAAAACCGGTGCCAATGTCGCACTGGGTTTTACCGAAAACCATATTGTCCCGCCAATTTTAGCCATGGATGATGCCGAGATGGTCTGTAATTCAGGCAATTCTCTAACTCCGGCCATCATGGCAACCAAAGAAATGGGAGCGGATCCGACCCGGGTAGCCGTATTGATGTATTCGGCTGCCGGCATTTGTGCCGAGCAAAAGGCGCTGGAAGCTGAGTTACGCTATTTGCGGGCTTCAAAATCCAACCAGGTAGCGGAAGCCCAAGATGCGCGAATCGAGCAGAAGCGCTGGGCGGCTCTAGCGGCACAGCGTCAATATACCGGTTATCAATTGTTCCAGAGCCGTTATGAAAAAAAATATCAAAAAGCCTTGGGTGAAGAATGTCCGCGCATGAACAGCGATATGGAGCAAACGGTTTATCTGCTGGGCATGTTGAGTGGTTTACAAGCCATGACCAATGATATTAATTCAGGCGGCGCAGTGCATGTGCCCAAAGATATCGCTGCCGTGGTCGAGCGTGGTATGACCTGTCTGGATAATGCCAAATTCTGGGGAGCACCGAATGCTACGCGTGCTGTGATCTGGACTTTATTACCAGGTGCAAGCGATGGTAAACCTGATCCTTACCAAACATTAAAACAATCTACACAAATTGGTGAGCAAAAAGGTGTACGTTTATCGCACGCTTTATATGCTGTAGCAGCACAGGCCAGCGGTGACGATGCCAAAATCCGCGATGCTTTAAAAACCTTTGCGCAGGCCCGTACCGAGGAAAAGCCGGTAAATCCACAATTCAAACTGATCGACAGTATGGCAGCGATTATGGTTGGTGGAATTTCAGACCGTTACTGGACAGAAAATACTGGTGTGCGCAGCGCCGATGATGGCATGCAACGTTTCTGGGATGAATCAGACAGCTCTTCGGAACTCGATGACCTGTTCAGTTCAGACCTGTAACCCAGATAGCCTGCATAGAATTTTAAGGATGAAATTAAACTAGATGGTTAGGGAGAAGCATAAGCTGATGCTAGATCAACATGTTCGACGAAAAATTATTTTTCTAGCGGCTTTTGTCTCTCTCTGTGCATGTCTGCAAATTTTCAAGGATAGTTTCATCTACTGGCAAGAGAGTTTGCTCAGTGAGTTTTGGCGACTGTGGACGGCACATTGGGTACATGTGGGGTGGACCCATTATTTCCTGAATATTCTCGCTTTTATCTGTCTGCCTTTTATTTTTCCACGCGCTACTCTATGGCACTTTTCTGCCATTTTACTGATCTTGCCACCTTTGATCAGTTTAAGTTTTTATTTTTTCTTACCCAATATTGAAGCCTACGCTGGCTTGTCGGGTGTACTGCATGGTGCCTATGTTGCCGTTGCCTGTGTACATTTGCTGTATAAGCGGGAACGCAGTTTTGCTGCACTGGTGTTATTTTTGATCTTTGGCAAACTGGTCTGGGAAAATACCATTGGTAATGTGGGGACTGCACAGCTGATTGGCAGTCCGGTCTTGGTCGAAGCACATTTGCTCGGGGTAATTTGGGGAGTGATGTTGGCGCTGGCCTATATTGTCAGCAACTATTTTCGGGATAGCTAAAGTGAAGCAATGAATAAAGCACTTGGCAGAAAAAACAAAAAGAAAATATAAATTGTCATTTTTATTGTGCTGATTTTGATGCAGAGTCAAAACATAGAATAAAAATCCTGACCTTTGAAAAGGAATTTTCGGGCCAGAAGGGAAGATCAGCGTCCTAGAACAAACACAGATCGCTAAAATAAAAATAGGAATATACATGCAAAATGATGATCAAAACAGATCAGGATTAGGTCTGTTGCGTTATATCTGGACAGAGTGGATCTCGACCTTCGTGGTGCTGGTCTTGCTTTTGCTTACACTGATTATTGGTACTGGAGAAATGATTCACGGCCAGTTGCTGCGCATGGGGGAGCGTCTCTATGGCGATCCGGCAACCGGGATGCAATATTCATTTTTACGTGCTGAACCGACACGTCCACAATGTGAACGCAATATCAATGTCGATCAGCGTGTTCAGCAGCAGATGAAAGCCGATGCAGCCGATGAATATGCTGATTTCTTCGGCGTGCGCTCGCAAGCGGATGTCCGGGCTGCGGTATTACAGGCACAGCAGGTTTGTGAAGAATCTTATCTGTTCTACGATAAAGCCATTCAACATGTCGAAGCACAACCGAGTATTCGGGCTTATCGGGCCTTTGAAACGTCTTTCTTTGGAATATTCAAGTTTGGCACTGAGAACCGGGCCTTGCTCTTGGTCATCATGGTGGTATTCGCTGCGATCAGTGCTACCCTAAAAACCCATCATATTGGTCTGCGTAGTCCAAGTACACGTATCGATTTTAAAGTCTATTCGGTCGCCATGCTGCTGGGTAATGCTTTTCTGGCATTCTCATCCTACAGTCAATACCAGTCTGTGCTGAACTCGGGCGTACCGATGGGCGAGATGAAATACATCTACTGGCTGTGGATGATTCTGTTTAGCAGCTTAACCTTGATCAGTTTATATCAGGTGGTTAAACAACCAAAACCAACGCGTGAGGGCGGTAGTTTTGGTCTGGCCTTTTTGAGTGTGCCACTGTATGCCTATATGGCCATTATTACAGGAATAAATTTCACTTTCTTTATGGATTATCCAATGGGACAGGGGATTTATCTGGGGCAACTGGTCGAGTTTTCCAGTATTTTCCTGAATCTGGCCTTGTTTATCTGGGCCGGTATGTTGCTGAAACAGACCCGGGTCGTGGATATGTTCCTGAATATTCTGCGTCCATGGAATCTGGCCCCTGAAACCTTGACCTGGTTAATTCTGCTGGCCGCTGCCTTACCGACTGCCTATACCGGTGCATCAGGGATTTTCGTGATTGCCGCAGGTGCGATCATTTATAAGGAAGTCTGGAATGCAGGTGGACGCCGTCAGTTTGCACTGGCCGCCACTGCAATGTCCGGTTCACTGGGTGTGGTCTTACGTCCATGCTTGCTGATCGTCGTGGTAGCATCACTGAATAAAGAAGTAACTACTGATTTGCTCTATCACTATGGGATTTATGTCTTCCTGCTCAGCTCGACTTTATTCCTGGTAATTTCTTTATTCTTTGCAGAAAATAAATTCCGGATTGCCGCACCAACCATCGCAGCTCCTCAATCAGGTCGTGCCTTCCTTGCGATTATTCCTTATATCGTGATTTTTATTCTGATCTGGCTATTCTACAAATATGCTTTGTCGACAGACCTGAATGAATTTACCGCCCCTGTGATGATGCCGGTCATTCTGCTGATGATTGTCTTATATGATAAATTACGTCATGAACCGGCACCGTTGCCACCGGTCGGTCATTGGGATGAGACTTTGAATGCGACCTTACATTCGAGAAATACCCCTGAACTGGCGACAGCTGCTAGCGTGGCCAATGTAGAATATCGTGAAGCAGAGCATGCGGGGCAGCGAGATAAAGAATTGGCTGTTGATCATGGTGTAAAGCGTTCAAATGCTACAGAAATCCTGCGCAAGGTGGGTTTCTGGAAGTCAATGCATATCTCCACCAGTGAAACCGTGGGGCATATTGGTGCGCTGGTGATCCTGATGGCACTTTCTGTGAGTGTCGGTGGCTTGCTGGAACGTATGGAAATTATGGAAGCGTTTCCAACCGATATCAGCAGTACTATTCTGGTCATTTCCCTGATTGTCGGCTTGATGATTTTTGTCGGAATGATTATGGATCCGTTTGGTGCGGTGATTCTGATCTCGGCGACTGTTGCTCCAGTGGCTTATCAATACGGCATTCATCCGGTGCATTTCTGGATGATCACCCTGATTGGCTTTGAACTGGGCTATGTGACGCCACCGGTGGCACTGAACCATCTGTTGGCCAGACAATCCATTGGCAATGCCGAAGTGGCTGAGGCGGATGCAGAAGTACGCCATCTGTCTTTTTACTACCGTTATGAACGCTGGATTTTACCGGTGATTGTGCTGCTGCCTGCAATGCTGATCATCGCCTATGTGCCTTATGTCTTTAAGCTGTTCGGTTGGTATCCATAAAAGATATACACTAAAAAAGCACCTACGGGTGCTTTTTTAATTTAATCTGAATTCTTGGCTCAGATTTTAGATGAATTCAGGCGCTTTTGCAGGATTGGGCTACACAGCAGAATCGCGCAGAAAATCAACCCTAATCCGATCAGGCTATATAGATCAGGAACCTCCTGCCAGAACAGAAAACCCCATATGCCGGCAAAGAAAATCGCCACATAATTCACCGGGCCAATTTGTCCTGCCGACGCCAGTTTGTAAGCATTTGACATCAATAACTGACTGAAATTGGTTAGAATGCCGGCAGTAATCAGATAGCTGAAGTTCTGTCAGAGTATAGGGCCGCCACACCCAAAACATCGGAATCACTGAAATCAGGCTGCCAATCAAACAGAAATAAAATACGATTTTTTCTGGAGATTCGGTTTTGGTCAGCGCTCGAACTGTAACAAAAGCCATACATGGTAATCAGACCGACCACCGCACGCCAGGTGCGCATCCACAGTTTTTCAGTGTTAAAAAATCCGCGACCTTGGTTGAAAATGAAAGGCAGGAAAATAAACAGCCCGACTACATTACGGAAGAAAACCACAGTAGCATGATCAACCGTTTGTGAGGCATAACAGATACATACGCCCATCACTGAAAATAAAAAAGCAGAGCAGGTCAGTAACAGAATGGCTTTGAATAGTGGTGAGGCGGCTGTGGTAGACACGGAGACAATTTGACTAGAAGATCTGCAGATCTTCTAGCCGAAATGCATCAAGATTATTGGCCTTGAGCCAGTTGTGCTTCGAGTAGCTTGATCTGTTCCTCTTTCAATTGAATGAGCTGGTCAGCATCGCTGTGCTGCGCATCTAGCGTGGCTTTTTGCTCATTGAGCTGAACTTGAATATCGGCTAATTTGGCCATCTCTTCGTTGGCCAAAGTAGCATTTTCCGGCACTGGCGCTTTTAACAGGCTGCCGCTGATTAATGCTTTGGTCTCGAGTGCCTCAGCCGCATTGCTTGCATCTGTATTTTCTTCAGTTGTCGCTGTAGATGTGGTTGCCGGAACAGCTGCGATTTCCTCCTGTTGCATGCGTTGTGTCTCCTTCGAAGGTGCATTCAACCATTGATAGAGCAGCACCAATACAACGACAGTAACTAAAGCCCCCATAATCCCCATTAAAAGTTTGGGGTTATTTCTTTGTTCTACTGACATAGCTTGAACCTTGATTTTTTATTTTGCTGAACGAGGTTTAAACTGAATCACGCCAATTTCATCTGGAACAGCTGGTGTTTCTGGTTGGTCAACATGTGTGGGACGATTTTCCTCATAACCACACTCGATACATTCAATCCACTCATCTTCACCAGAGGTCAGCATGACGACGCGATCTAACGCCTGACATTTTGGACATTTTGCGCCTGCAATGAAACGACGTTTAATGGTCATCATACTCACCTTGTGATCAACTTAAAAAGCTAGTTTAAGCGTTTTTAGAGCGGTTCGTCCAACCTTGATGACGTAGCAATGCATCTATTTTTGGCTCGCGTCCGCGGAAATTGATAAATGCGTCAAGTGCTTGATCTTTTCCGCCAACTGCGAGGATATTTTCCCGAAACTGTTTTCCAGTGGTGGTATTAAAAATCCCTTCATTTTCGAAACGGTCGAAGGCATCACTGGCCAAAACTTCGGCCCATTTATAGGAATAATATCCCGCTGCATAACCACCGGCAAAGATATGACTAAAGCTGTGCTGGAAACGGTTATAGTCGGTGGTGGGCAGAACTGCATATTTTTCACGAATTTCATTCAGTGTGGCCTGAACCTGTTCAGCATTTGAAGCCGGATTGGCACGGTGAATACTCAAGTCAAACAAGGCAAATTCAAGCTGACGCAGGGTTTGCATGCCGGATTGGAAGAAACGTGCATCGAGCAGGGCTTTGAGCAGGTCGGCCGGCAAAGATTCCTTGGTTTCAATATGTTCACTGAGCAGATTCAGACTGTCCTGATCCCAGGCCCAGAATTCCATAAACTGGCTTGGCAGCTCCACGGCATCCCAAGCCACGCCATGCGTACCTGCCACCGCGATATTGTCCACTTCAGTCAGCATGTGATGCAGGCCGTGACCAAATTCATGGAACAGGGTAATTACTTCATCATGCGTGAGCAGTGCAGGTCGGTTGCCAACAGGTGGAGTAAAGTTACCCACCATATAGCAGATCGGTTTTTGCAGGCCATCACGGGTCTGCATGCGCGAACGGAAACCGCTCATCCAGGCACCACCACGTTTGCCTTGGCGCGCATACAGGTCAAAATAGAAACCGCCAATCACCTGACCTTGATCTTCCAGTTCGAAATAACGCGCCTCTGGATGCCAAACCGGCGCTTCACGTTCAATCACCTGAATGTCATACAGGCGATTGACAATACTGAACAGGCCTTGCAGGATTTTTGGTGCAGGGAAATAAGGTTTCAGCGCCTCCTGTGACAGGTTAAACTGCTGCATTTTCAGCTTCTCTGAATAATAGCTGCTGTCCCAAGGTTTCAGTTCATCAATACCATCTTCAGCGGCAATGGCTTTTAGTTCTGCAATTTCCTTGGTTGCCGGCGCACGGGCATGCTCTGCCAGATCACGCAAGAATTCATCTACTGCCTCTACACTTGGCGCCATTTTGCTGGCCAGAGACAATTCTGCATAATTGTTGAAGCCGAGCAGCTTGGCCATTTCCTGACGTAAGCTGAGGATTTCTTCAATTAAGGCGGTATTGTCAAATTCAGTCTGCTCGGACTGATCTGAAGCGCGCGTGGTATAGGCTTTATACAGCTCTTCACGCAGTTCACGATGTTCCGCATGGGTCATGATTGCCAGATAAGACGGGAAATCTAGCGTAGCGACCGGCTGATCCAGCTCGCGTTGCTGGCCATATTGTTTTAACAGCTCAATATTACTTTCAGAGAGACCCGCTAACTCATCTTCAGCTAATGGTCTGAAATAAGCCTGAGTTGCATCCAGCACATGGTTGGAGAAGTCCGAAGACAGTTGTGAGAGACGTGCAGAAATTTCCGCATAACGTTTCTTCGCTTCGCCTTCTAAGGCCACACCAGACAGTTTGAAGTCACGTAAGGCCAGTTTGATGGCACTTTGCTGGGCTGCAGGTAATTCATTAAAAATTGATGCATCATGAACATGCTGATAAGTTTGATACAGCGCCGTATGTTGACCTAGTTGCGTATAGTATTCGCTCAGACCCGGTAATAAGGCTTGATAGACGTCACGGGTTTCGGCATTGTTCATCACGGCATTTAAATGCGACAGGATGCCCCAAGACTCACTCATATTGTTTTCAAGCGTGTCGACATGTTCCAGTGTAGTCAGCTGCTCCTGTACTGAAGTCGGTGTTTCGGTGAGTTCATTCAGGAACTTTTGTCCGGCTTGAATGGTTGTTTCAATTTTTTCTTTGAGATCGGCCAGGGTAATCTGATCAAATTGTGGAACAGGCAAAGTTGCCTTTTCTAAAGTCATGTCGGTCTGCCAAATTAATTTTCTATATTCAGTCTAGATGTAGGGCCTTTGGTGGGGGAAATCAAGGTAGTTAAAGTTTTTTCTCTAGCTTTGTATTTAATATTTTCAATTCTTTATTAATATTTTGAAGCTGTTCAATAAATCCACCATCAGATGAAGGTAAGGCTTCTAGTTCATTTATATCGATGATGGAAATATCAGTGATTTGAGTTTTCCATAAGTTTAAAGGGTGCTGATACCAATACGTGACTTTCATGGTGATAGGATTATTATCTAAAGCCTCTCTGAGGCCGCCGTATTGTCCCCAATCGTATATATAGCTCTGATTGGGTGGAAATACTTTGACTCCATGTTTGAAAATACCGCTATCAAAATAATCTTTCGAAGCATTTAATTTTTTAATTCCGAAGGCCTGTTTAGGAATGGGTTGATCACTCGATATTTGTACATTATAGGCAATGGATTTTCCTATATTCTTTATCTGTAGTTGAATGAAAGATTGCTTACCGTAATGCGGAAGAGCAAAAACTATAATTTGTGGTTGCTGATCAGATTTAAATACGGCATAAGTCACAAGCAAAGCCATTAAAGAAATGATCAAAGTAAAAATAGTTATGGTATTCATTCTTATAATTTTTCCTATTTTAATATTTTGATTATAAATAAAAAAGAGCGCCGTAGCGCTCTTTTTATACTGTCAAAAATTATTCAGTCTTGGCTTTTGCATTCGACTTTTTCTTTTTGATCTTGGTCTTTTTCTTTACTTTATCTTTAGCCTTTGCTTCAGGCTTTGCTGCAGATTTTTTAACAGACTTGCTGTTGTAAGAGCTGGGTTTTCCTTTGGCTTTTTTGCGTCGTATGGGCTGTTCTCCATCGGCATTCAGGCTGGATTTAGACTCGCGCTCATTCTTGCTAAAAACCTCTTCTGTTGCTGCTGGACGTACTGCCGGTTTTTTCTCGCTCACGCGCGGCGCACGAGCACGGATCGCACGGCCGGCATGACTGAGTTGCTGTACCAGTTCAAAGTCGATCTTGCGCTCTTCCAGATTGACGCCAGCCACCTTGATCTTGACTTCATCGCCCAGACCAAAGACCTGACCACGATTCTGGCCGACCAGATTCTGGCTGACTTGATCAAAGACAAAGAAGTCATCGCCCAACTGGCTGACATGCACCATACCATCCACATACAGGTCTTTTAGCGTCACAAACAGGCCAAACTCTGCTGTCGCACTAATGATGCCAACAAATTCTTCGCCCAGATGCTGCTGCATATAATGACATTTCAACCAGGTCGTCACCGAGCGAGAGGCTTCATCGGCACGGCGTTCAGTGGCAGAGAAATGTGTTCCTGCTTCATCTAAAGCTCCACCTGAAAGCGGAGATGGCTTTTTATTTAAATGCGCTTTAATGGCACGATGCAATAACAGATCTGGATAACGTCGAATTGGCGAAGTGAAATGTGTGTACGCCTCATAAGCCAGACCGTAGTGCCCCGCATTGTTAGGGCCGTAATAAGCCTGCATCATGGAGCGTAATAACACCGCATGAATGCTTGGTGCATCTATGCGGTCTTTGGTCGCTTCAATCACCGCCTGATAATCTGCTTGGGTCGGTTGCTCCGGGAATTTCAAACCAAGCAGCTTGACGAAATCACGGACTTTTTGAATACGCGAGAACTCAGGTGGCTCATGTACGCGGTACAACATCGGAATTTCATTTTTCAATGCATATTCTGCGGCTGCCACGTTGGCCAGCAACATACATTCTTCAATCAGCTTATGCGCATCATTACGGCTACGCGGCAAAATCTCTTTAATTCCGCCCAGCTCATCAAAAGTCATATACGTTTCAACGGTTTCAAATTCCATGGCATGGCGTTCAGCACGTAAGCCTTTCAGAACCTGGTACAGCTGGAACAGGGTGTTGATCGACTTGCGAACTTCGCGATCTTCGGTAATGGCCTGACTGTCGCCTTCCAGATATTGGGCGACCTGATCATAAGTCAAACGTGCTTTAGAGTGCATCACGGATGGATAGAACTCAAAACCGGTAACACGACCGGCACGTGACAGTTTTAAATCACAGACCATACAGAGACGATCAACAGCCGGATTTAAAGAACACAAGCCATTCGACAAGGCTTCAGGCAGCATTGGTAAAACAAAGTGCGGGAAGTAGACAGAAGTTCCGCGTTCCTGAGCTTCATCGTCCAGCGGTTTGCCTGTACGTACATAATGACTGACATCGGCAATCGCTACGACCACGCGATAGCCACCGCCCGGACGTTTTTCAGCATATACTGCATCATCAAAGTCACGTGCATCTTCACCATCAATAGTGACCAAAGCTAAATCACGCAGATCCACACGACCTTCACGGTCTTTCTCTGTTGGTTCTTTAAAGCTTTCTGCATCCTGAATCACTTCTTCCGGGAATTCATAGGGCAAACCATATTCTAAAATGGTTTGTGGAATGATGATTTCGGTATCGGCTTTATCTGCCATGGACTGGACAATATGACCGGTCGCAAATTCTTCACGGGTCGGATAAGTATCAATCGCCACGCGAATCGAATCACCCAGATTGACTTGCGCATGTTCAATCAGTTCTTTTTCAAGAGTAATCGGCTGATGCGCATTTGGGCTAGCAGGTTGAACAAAGTATTCACCTTCATATAGGGATACTTTACCAATGATCTGCTTAACGCGGTGCTGCACAACTTCAGTCACATAACCCCAGGCTTTACCTTTACGGTCTACTGAAGTTTGACGTACTTTGACACGGTCGCCATTAAAGACCAGCCGTAGTTCACGCTCAGCCAGTAAGAGATCGTCCTGGCCAGAAATGTTGGCAGTTCCCATCCCGCGGGAATTGATATAAACCGTCGCTTCGGATTCAGGCTGCTCGACGGCAATCTGGAATTTATAACCATCTTTCATCAATTGCCCGTCACGTACCATCGCGATTAAACGATGGCTGAGGGCATCAATACTTTTTTGATCTGCAATCTCGAAATGTTCTACCAGGTCGGCATGAGACTGGGCATTATTTTTTTCTATGGTTTCTAAAATTAGCGTACGGCTTGGGATAGGGTTGTCATAACGTTCGGCTTCAGCTTTTGCTTCAGGATCGACCCAGTTTTTCATCATGTCTTTAAATTTATCTTAGGAGATAGGTTTAGCATAAAACATGTGTGCGCAGACTGCACGTAAATGATTGCAATAATCCATTTAAGTTTTCAATTTTCTGTTCATTTTAGATAACTGGAAATTTATTCGGTTTTTTGAGCAGGAAAATGTACGAAAAATCGCTGAATTGCTTAAAAAGTATTTAAACGAGCAAAAATATGCACTTTTTTTCGATGCTGCGCTTGCAGTGCCATGCCGAAATTTGTATTATGGCCGCACGTTACGGTGAGATGGGTGAGTGGCTGAAACCACGTCCCTGCTAAGGACGCATACGGGTAACTGTATCGAGGGTTCGAATCCCTCTCTCACCGCCACGCTTACTTATATCGCGCGCTCATAGCTCAGCTGGATAGAGCACTTGGCTACGAACTAAGGGGTCGGGAGTTCGAATCTCTCTGAGCGCACCAAGTAAGTTAAGCAGAAAAACGTATTGCCAACCTAGGCACACAAGTTACGCGCTCATAGCTCAGCTGGATAGAGCACTTGGCTACGAACTAAGGGGTCGGGAGTTCGAATCTCTCTGAGCGCACCAACTTGAACAATCAACCGCTTTCATAGCGGTTTTTTTGTGCCTGAAATTTGGGAACATCTTTCTCGGTATTTGCTGTGTACTTTTCATCAGGATGAAATGGAGCTTGTCGCCACATTGAATGCAGCGTCAAAGTCCGGATGGTATTAATTGTTTTTAGCTCTAAATGTGCAGAAATTCTCACAGAAAACTGTCAATACTGCTGTATCGTTTAATTACTATACATTCAGTTGTGCTTTTATTAAAAAACACTTAACAAGCCTTAAAAAAACCGTATAATGCACCCCATCAAGACGTCGCGCTCATAGCTCAGCTGGATAGAGCACTTGGCTACGAACTAAGGGGTCGGGAGTTCGAATCTCTCTGAGCGCACCAATCTTGATAAGAATTCTGAAAAAACCGCACATTGATGCGGTTTTTTTACGTCTGTGATATTTAAAGCTTTTTCATATAAAAAACCAATAACTACCGATTCGTTGATTATCTTAATTTTTGCTGCACCTTGAGTGCATAGACGGTATTGCCACCCACCGCAGGTAATACATCGTGATAGGGCAGACTGCGCATGGCCCTTAATAAAAACGGTGCCTGATCATGAATCTTCATGCTGCTGGTGATTTGGAACAGATTACCTTGTGATTGCGGCAATAGCTTCATGCCGCCTTTGACAAACTTTAAGTCGCCACCATTGGCATTGAACTGATTCTGCAAGGGATCGGGCTGGTAAAAACGCATCTTGAAGTTAAATGGAATCTGAATCACGCCTAAGCCCACTGAAACTTTATAGTTGGCATCTACACTTTGGGTATTGATCGGGTTAAGTTCGACTTTCTTGATCTGGCGCGGGAAAAGCTGTTGACTGGCTTGTGCAGCCAACCACGGTCGTAGCTTGTCTACCGAATGCGGAAAGTATTGATAGGTGCTGCTAAATCTCAAATTTTCTGACGCTTTTCCTTCTTTGACCTGATAGCTGGGCAAAATAAAACTGACCGGTTGGCCGGATTTTTGACTAAGCTGGGCAATCTTCTGTAGCTGTTGTGAATTAAATTTCAGTTGTGGAGTCGGGGCGGTGAGTGTTGTGGCATGACTGGTTTTAAAGCGCTGTTGCAATGCTTCGAGTAGAAATGCGTTAGTACCGGGAGGAATGCCAAGTTTGGCTTCAGGCAGGGCATTGAGAATTTTACTAAATAGAAAACCTTTGGGCTGGTTCAGGTCGCCCCACTGGGTCACTGTCACCAGAGTTCTGTGCGGATCAAGCGCGAACCATTCCAGTTTTCCCGCGCCATAAGGAATGGGTGCATCAATAATTAAAGTGCTGATGCTGTTATTGCCCAGATGATGCTGCATCACCACGGTTTCTTTGAAGTTCAATATCGGAATTGGTGTGGGGATATGCACCTGATATTTGACCTGCTGAATCGAGCCTTGCTGTTCTAGAATCTTGGCCGACTTTAAAGTCGGAAACAGGCCAACATAATCCGGATAATGCTGTAGCAATTTCTCGACCTGTGTTTCAGCCACAGGCAAAACCACGGCGGCACTATAAAATTGTGCCTTGCTGGTGGCCTTACTGTTTAAGGTAGGAAGCTGGGTTTTAGTCACCGGATGCGCATAAATCAGAATCCTTTCGCCTGTTAATTCTGCCAATTGTTGGGCATTGCCCGGATAAGCACTCAGGCTACTGGGTAATTCTGCATCCCAGGGAATGATCTTGGCCAGTGATAGAGTAGACAGACCCGAACAGATACCGATTGCAATACATTGCTTGAATCCTTTCATTCAACATCCTGTTGCATATTTTTTGTTTTAATTGCTGTTTATTTAAAACTAAATACACGTTTTTCCAAAGCAAAGTTATGTAATTGATGCGTCAGGCCATAAGCATTGTGCATATTTTGCTATAGTATTGGGCAAGATTTTATTTTTTTGATGTGATGCTATGACTGAGTCAGCACCGACTTTATCGACCCGTTATTTTCTGACTTTAGAAGAATCTCAGGATGGTTTTGCCTTGGCGACTTTTGGCAAAAAGCAGATTTCACGTTTTCTGACGCCTCTGGTCAGTATCGGGATTATCCTTTGGGGCTTTTCGATGGGCTTTGACGGGGTAGGACGCTATTACGTGGCTTTGGGGGCATTCTTCCTGATCCTGCAAGGCATCATGCGTTACTGGTTTCTGCCGATGATGTTTAAACGCCAGTTCGTCAAATATCAGTTTGGTAAGAGTGAACAAGGCCTTGATCTGTATCAGGACTATGCGGAGATTTTTAATAATGAGCGTAGCAAGCTGGTAGCGTATAGTGAAGTGCAGAATTTTGCTGCCGGCAAACTGACCTATATGCTGGAACTGAAAAACCGTACCGTCATCATTGTGCCAAAACGTGCCTTTAAAGATGCGACTGAGCAAAACATTTTTGAGAATGCATTTAAAAAATAATCCAGAGATCGATATAAAGACAAATAAAGGAAAGTTTTGATCATGAGTACACGCCCATCCAAAATTGTCTGCGTTGGTCGCAGTTATGCCGATCATGCCAAAGAACTCGGAAATGCGATCCCTGATCGTCCGGTCTTATTTATTAAGCCACCGAGTGCCTTAGGCTCGCTCGATGCAGGGATTGAATGGAATCCGGAGTGGGGCAACTGCCACTATGAATGTGAACTCAGTTTGCGTATTGACCGGACTTTAAGCAAAGAAAATGATCCTGTAAAAGCACTGCAAGCGGTGGGTGCGGTGACTTTAGGTCTGGACTTGACCCTGCGTGACTTGCAGGATGAACTCAAGAAAAAAGGCCAGCCTTGGGAACGTGCCAAAGCCTTTGATGGTTCGTGTCTGTTGTCAGACTGGATTCCTGTGAATGATGTGGTCGCGGACTGGCAAGATGTGCATTACACTTTGGAGGTGAATGAAGAACTGCGTCAAAAAGGCGATACCGCTTTATTGATTTTTGATATCGCGACTTTACTGGCAGATATTAGCCAGGTATTCACTTTAGAAGAAGGTGATGTGGTGATGACGGGTACACCCGCAGGTGTGGCGGCATTGCATGCAGGCGATCAGTTAAAAATGATCCTGAAAGGCCAGTCTCAGGATTATATCTGGACGACTTGGGTTAAATAAGCTGAACGGTTTATTTTTTGATTGAAAGGACTGCGAACGCAGTCCTTTTTTATCGAGTTTTAAAATATTTACAGCGCTGGCAAAATAATAGAAAAGTATTGTTTTACCGCAGAGAAGATTATAGTGGGCACTTTAAAGCGGTCACAGGAGTAGGGGTGAAGCAACGTCAGGCGCTAGATGCCAAAGCATCTGCCATCATGTTTGTATTATGTATGTTGTGGGGCTACAACAGGTCGTGCTGAAATGGGCGGCCAGTGATATTTCAGTCTTGATGCAAATTGCCTTGCGTTCAGCCTTGTCTGCGATCATGGTGTATCCCCTGATTCAGCAGAGCGTGCGCCGTCAGCTTTTGAGCACCCGCTATTTGCCTGCAGGATTGCTGGTCGGAATACTGTTCGCAACCGAGTTTTATCTGATTGGGGAAGCACTACGCTATACTTCAGCTTCGCATACCATTGTTTTGCTTTATACTGCGCCGATTTTTGTCGCATTGGGTCTGCACTGGAAATTGCCGGCAGAGCGTTTGTCGCGTGTGCAATGGGGCGGTATCTTCGTGGCATTTAGCGGGATTGTGGTCAGTTTTTTACTCAGACCACAGACAAGCTCTACTTTACAAACCGATGCTTTATGGGGGGATTTTCTGGCCTTACTTGGTGGCATATTCTGGGCAGCCACCACTGTCAGTGTACGTCTGAGCCGACTGGCTGAAGCACCTGCCACCCAGACCTTATTCTATCAATTATTGATGGGCGGCATATTATTGCTACCCTTGGCCTTTTTTAGTGGGCAAGCAACCATTCAATGGACGACCCTGTCTATTTCCAGTCTGATCTTTCATACCGTGCTGATTTCCTTTGCCAGTTATTTGATCTGGTTCTGGATGCTGAAACATTATCTGGCTTCACGTTTGGGCGTATTTTCTTTTTTAACGCCTGTATTTGGCATGCTGTTTGGGGTGCTGATTCTGGATGAACAGATCGAACTGAATTTTATTGTTGGAACCTGTATGGTCATGCTGGGCGTGATTCTGGTGAGCTTGCAGGGATGGCAGAAAAAACCGAATACAACGAACAATCCTCAAGAGCAAACATGAACGTCTGGTCGATGAAACTGGCCACCTGGATTGGCCTGTCTTCCATTCTGATCTGGGCCAGTCTGGTGGCTGTGGTCAAATTGATTACCGAATCTACCAGTCCGGTGCAGGGGATTGCCCTGATTTACAGTTTTAGTAGTCTGGCGATTCTGGCATTGATTGGATTTCCTAAAATCAGGCAAATGTCCAAGTGCTATCTATTGGGGTGTGGGGCTTTGTTCGTTGCTTATGAAATTCTATTTCTTGTTGCAGTTGCCTGGTCGGATCACCGTGAACAGGTGATGCTGATTGCGATGATCAATTATCTCTGGCCACCCTTGATGATTGTCTTTTCGATATTTGCCCGGCAATTGCAGGCGCGTCTTTGGGTCATTCCAGGATTTTTGCTTGCTGTAGTCGGTCTGATGTTGGTGGTCAATCCTGAAATTACCAATCTATCGAAACTTATGCAGGTTTTAGCTGAAAATCCTTGGGCTTATGGCTTTGCTTTTATCGGTGCCTTGTTATGGCCATGTTATTGCATTCTGACCAGAAAATATGGTCGTGGACAAAATGGCGTACCGATTTTTTTTGTGGTCGCCGTCATTGCGTTATGGGGCTTACATCTGGGCTTGGATGAGCCTTTCAGGATGCCTTCATTGAAGCTCTGGCTGGGGATCGCCATAGTAGGCAGTCTGATCGGAATTGCTTATAGTAACTGGAATCAGAGCATGCAGTACGGCAATATCAAGGTACTGATTTTGGCCACCTATTTTATGCCAATTCTGTCTTCAGTTATGTCGATGCTGATTCTGGATATTCGGCCCGAGCTGAGTTTTTGGATTGGTACTGCTTTGGTGACCGCAGGTGCGATCGTCTGCTGGAAGTCTACGCAAACAACTTAAAAAAATCCTCTCAAGCGAGAGGATTTAGGATTATTTATTCCGGAACAATTCAGAAAGTGGAAAACTCAGCTTTTCTTCCAGATATTGATCGGTTTCCTGTAGTTTAGGCGAGAATTTCTGCATCCAGATTTCCTCGGTATGTGCCTCGGTGAAGTGATGCTTACGTGGCAATGGATAAGGAAGTTGCAGATAAAAGTCCCAAAAACTCACCTGATCCAGATCACGTACCAAGACATATTCATTGTCATCGGTACGTTTGATCAGATTTTGTTTTTCAAACATGCTCACATAGTTTGGCCAGCGACCAATTTCATCACGACCCAAAGCATCTAATGCTTCTGCTTCACTAATGCTCTCACCAGTTTTTTGCTTTTTATGAAACAGCTCTAATAGATCCAGCAGCATGATGATTGGGTGACGTTTATGATCCTGGCCAGATTCAAAGGCCGTCAGGGCATAACTGATCTCAACGCCGAGTAAGACAATATTCCAGGATAAATAAATCCACAGTAGAAAGATCGGCACAGCGGCGAATGCACCATAGACAATCTCATAACTGGTAAAGTTTGACATCACAAAACCGAACAGGTTTTTAAGCAGCTCAAACACCACTGCACTAAACAGGCCGGCAATAAATGCAGACTTGAGTGGCACACTGCGATTGGGGATGGTCCAGTTTAGAATGAAAAATCCGAGTACGGTCAGAGAAAAAGAAATGGCCCAGAGGACAAAAGCACCATTAAGTTCATACCCGGCAAAGTTATTGCTGAGGACACTCATGGAAGCCACGGTTGATGAAATGACGAAGGCACTACCCAGTAAAATCGGTCCCAGCGAAATGATAGTCCAGTAGCGCATAAACCCGATGATTCCACCTCGGGTCTGAGTCACTCGCCAAATTCGGTTAAAGGCCGTTTCGATACTGGTGAGCATCAATACGGTCGTAATAAATAAAAACAGGATACCAATCACGGTTAAATTACTGGATTTATCGGTAAAGGCATTCAGCGCTTTATCAAAGGCAATCGTGGTTTTGGGTAGAAAGTTACTGTAGATCAGCTGTTGCAATTGTTGTCGTGCAGGCTCTAAGGCTTTAATCGATGAAATAATAACCAAGAAAACCGTCAACATCGGCACGACTGCGAAAAGCGTAGTATAGGTCAGAGAACCGGCTTGCTCACGACAACGGTCTGCTTCAAAGCGTCGAAGTACGAATAAAATAAACTGAAACCAGTGTTTCTCATAAAAGGGTAACTTTTTTAAATACTCAACAATCATGTGCATCCAATCTCAATTTTTTTAATCATCATGAATTTTCATCCATTAGCTTAACCAAAAAAGTTACAGAATATCGTATAGTTTTATTTTTTTAAGTAATGAATAAGAAGCCTCATGCAACCTTATGTTCTTGTTTTATATTACAGCAAATATGGCTCAACGAAAGAAATGGCACATCTGATAGCCAATGGCGTTGAATCGGCAGGAATGGCGGTAAAAATTCGGACTGTCCCGAATATTTCTAGCGTCGTAACCATAGCCGAGCCGAGTATCCCGGCAGAAGGGGATATTTATTGCAGTTTAGAGGATTTGGCCCAGTGTTCTGGCTTGGCCTTAGGTTCACCGACCCGTTTTGGCAATATGGCCTCAGAAATGAAATACTTTTGGGATCAGACCACCAGTCTATGGCTGAATGGCGCGTTGCATGGTAAGCCGGCTTGTGTCTTTACCGCATCGGGCTCCATGCATGGCGGACAGGAAAGTACCTTGTTGACTATGCTGCCACCATTATTCCACCACGGTATGATGATTATGGGGCTCAGTAATGCTACAGCTGCCTTGTCCAATACCAAGACTGGCGGTACGCCGTACGGTGCCAGTCATGTCAGTGGCCCACGGCATGATCAGGGTTTAAGCCCAGATGAAAAAGTTTTGTGCGAAGTACAGGGCAAACGACTGGCTGAAGTGGCTTTAAAACTCAATCAGTCTTAAGCATTAACTCACAAGGAAATGAAGAACTCACTCACTTCATTTCCTTCATGATATTAGGGTCTGTTGACATTTCAAGTATAGAATTTACCCGATAAAGGTAGCCAAATAAATATACAAGCTAATACAACTGCCCCCTCATAGCTACACTTTAGCTTATCATATCGTGTTGCTATTCCTC